>JBGAWZ010000092.1:0-11883 GCA_044227335.1 Candidatus Zixiibacteriota bacterium
TGATCAACAGTCGCACTTTCGCCGTGTCCGGGGAGATCGAAACTAAATAGATCATAAAAAGATTCTAACGGCGCGATGACAGTTTGCCAGTCATCATGGCTTCCCAGGAATCCGTGAAGAAATACAACCGCCGGCTTGTTCGGCGTGCCACAACGCGCATACGAAAGAGGCGAGCGGGTCACCGTCTCACCCTTTCTGCAGCGCTAAGATGATCTTCTCGCGCAGGCTCAGCCGCGCACTGCGAGATTTTCGCCAGTCGAATGAAACCTCAATTAGTCTCGATGCTCGTTGTCCAATGGCATCTCGATACGCCTGTGAAAACGACTTTGAATCGGCCGGTGCGAAATAGGGAAGACCGAACATGTGGGCTACCGGTTCAAATGTCAGCGAATGCTGTTGCACAAATAGTGATTCGAGCGTTTTTTCATCGACAATCTCCGGACGCTCAGCAATTGGCAACATCGAAAAGATCGCCCCTCCGCCATTATTGACGCAGACAATCGTTATTGGCGGGGTGCCGGGCGAGTTCACAAGAGCAAGTGAATTGAGATCATGCAGAAGCGCGGTATCGCCGATCACCAACGTCACCGGTTTATTTAGGCCGCGGGCAAATCCTACCGCCGACGCTACCGTGCCGTCAATTCCACTCGCGCCGCGATTGCACCCGACTAACACCGAAGCGCCGTCCGGCGGCGCGTACATATCAAAGTCGCGTACCGGCAATGAACTGGCCAGAAAAAGCGCATGATCGGTCGGGATATTCCTGGCAATAAATCTCGCCACTGCCGGCTCGAAAAAAGTACCTCTGTCTATTTCATCTTCAAGCACCGCAGAAATTGTCTGGTTGCTTTTCTTGAGTTTTGTCTGTTCCGACGTCCGGCCGCTTTCCATCTGAGCTGATACACTCTTTGCAAACTGCGCTAGATCGGCTTGAATTCTTCGCGTGACCACCTGCCCCGGATCGTACCGGCCTGCCGTATCACTCACAACGATATACTCGCCTTTGTGCGTCGCAAGAAATTCGGTGACCCGCTTAGAAACGAGCGGCCCGCCAAGATGAAGGATGAAGTCAATCGTTGGAGTACTCGACTTATCGAGTAACAACTGATCGAAGTAGTTTAGGTGGTTTGATAGGTCACAACCCAGCCGCAATCCCGATCCGATATCTTTTACTACCGGCCAGTCGAGTTTGCGCGACAATTCAGCAATCGCGTGGAGTTCGTTGCGTCTCTGTCGCAGACGTCCAACCACAATCAATCCGGATTTGGCCCTCGCGATCATCGCGGCCAACTCTGCAATCTCTGATTCTGAAAGTTCCGTCTGCTTTGCAGAGTGTGTAGTAAACGCTTCTTCAGACGAAATCCACTTATCGATCAACTTCAAATACTCACCCGCAACGCTCTTCGCTGGATCCGGAACCAGCGGCTCACGGAAATGAAAATTCAAATGCACCGGTCCGGCAGACAAGCCAGTGGCGCAACTGACAGCTTGATCAATCGCAATTAAAACATCTGCAGGCGGGACATCCTCCGTCGGGCAGGGAAACGAGTTTTGCCAACGTACAAACCCGCCGAAAATATTCTCTTGAGGGATAGTCTGATTGGCGCCTGTGCCCTGCAATTCCGATGGGCGGTCGGCGCTCAATGCAATGAACGGCAGATGGTCCATCGAGGCTTCCACCACCGACGGCAGATAATTAGCGACTGCGGTTCCCGACGTGCAAATCAGCGCCGCCGGAATTCCCGTCGCCCGCGCATACCCGACCGCGACAAAACCGGCGCCGCGTTCATCGAAATGAGTGATTATTTCAGCGTTGCTGTTTCGTCCCGCCGCCAGCGCCAGCGGTGTCGAACGTGAACCGGGGGAGATGATAAAGTGCCGGACTCCCGAGCGCACCAGTTCTTCAATCGCCAACTCCGCCCAGAGCGTAGTGATGTCCATCTCTTTGTACTTCATGCGCCCAACGCTGAGCGAAGAGTTGCGATTTTGGCCTCCAGCTCATCCCATTCCGCCGTCGCCTCACTCCCCTCGACAATGCCCGCCCCAGAGTACAAATGGACTGTTTGGCCACAAACCAGCGCTGACCTGATCGCGACCGCAAACTCCGCGGAATCTTTTCCGATCCAGCCAACCGGGCCGGCATACCAGCCGCGATCAAATGGTTCCAGCTCACGAATTATGCGAATTGCGGATTCACTGGGCGACCCGCACACCGCCGGCGTGGGGGAAAGGGTGGTCAGAATATCGAATTGAAAGGCGTCGCCATTTAGTATTCCCGAAACGGGATATCTCAAATGCTCGATTTTCCCCGCGCGGTGAATTACCGGTTCAGGAGGACACTCAACCGACGCACAAAACTCGGCGAGCCGCTCGGTGATCGCATCCCGCACGAAGTCAATTTCCCGCCGATCTTTTGCTGACCAGTTCGGCGAGTTTACTTTACCGTCGCCGCCGGCACGGCGTGTACCGGCTACTGCTTCTGAGTAGATCTGCCTTTGATTTCGACTAACCAGCAATTCGGGTGTGCCGCCGATGAAACACACTCCCGGCGACGGTTGATAGCCGAAGAGCGTCGCGTTATCGTCTTGTGCAAACGCCCGCTCCAGCAGTGCGAACGGATTGATCGGCCGCGCAAAATCAAGCGACACACGGCGCGCCAGCACAACCTTGGCAAGCTCCTTTGAGTGAATCATCTGCGACACAAGGTCGATATTCTTGTGCCAGTCGGCACGGCCCGGATATTCTCTCCAACTGAGCGGCGACCATGCTTCTACTATTTTATCATCGAAGCTGGCGTTAGTGTAAGAGAAATCCTCAAACCGCAACTTTGGCTGTGATTTTTCATAACGCACAGTGACAGTCAGCTTGTATTTGTCATCCAGTCTTGAGATCTCAACCAACGGCAAAACGAACGCGCCGCTTTCAAATTCGCTCCATTCCCTGGAAATGTCTGTGCTCCCGTCAAACCTGTCGAATCTGAATCCTCCGAAGAACCGGGTCGAAGAGTCCGCTGATTCGAGATGCGAGATGGTATTGCGAAACATATTGTCCAGGTCGCGTGATCCGTTTGCCGTATACCTGCAAACCGCGCCTAGACCCACTGTTTCATAGGTGCCGGTTCGATCCCGCCAATAGAACTTGCTGTCGGCCCTTGAATTCTTCGCCAGTCTCAAGAGCGAACAGGGCGGTATTTCGCGCGTCGAACTGACATCCACCCAATTCAGATTCTTGGCACGTGCGACGCTCTCGCCTTGAGCTATAAGCGACGCAAAAAGCTCCGCGACAATCCGGTGAATATCGACCTGTTGCTCGGTCGCCGGCGCGTCGCTCATCGCTTGTCCCCCTGATAAATCGTGGCGACACCAAATGTCAACGGCGTTGCTTTTGCATTTTCAAACCCCGCCTCGCGCATGAGAGCGACAAATTGCACGCCATAGGGGAATGTCTCGACTGTCTGATTGAGGTATTTGTACGCCTTGCGGTCGCCGGAAATAATTCCACCAAGCGTCGGAAGTATGTGGCGGAAATAAAACAAATACCCGGCGCGTACGACTGCCGATTTCGGCAGTGAAAATTCAAGAATCAACGTGCGACCGTCGGGTTTGAGCACCCGGTGCATTTCGCGAAGCGCCTTGGGCACATCGGTCACATTTCGTATGCCAAACGAGATCGTGACCACATCAACACTTTTATCCGCGCACGGAATCGCCTCACCACTTCCGGCCAGCATCGTCAGCTTTTCGGAAAGTCCGCGCCGCCGGATTTTGTCTATGCCGATCTCCAGCATCTTCGCCGACGGATCAACTCCAACGCCGCTCGCTACCTTACCGCAGTCATACAGCGCGATTAACTGATCGCCGGTCCCGGTCGCCAGATCGAGTAGCTTCAAATTGGTACGGGTGGGAAGCAGGGTCGCCATCCGCCGCCGCCACACCTTGTCGCGATTGAACGACAGCAGATGATTGAGCAGATCGTAGCGCGGCGCAATCCGGTCAAACATCCGATGGACATTTTCCCGCGACGGGCTAGTCACTTGTGCGTGGCGGCCGTCCTCGTCCGCCACGTTCTCGTGGGCGGCAGACGTCCCCGTCTGCCCCTTTACATCCGCATCGTGGTCCGAAGATGACTTCACCTGGAGATTACCTGCCCCGGGCTTTGACTCGGAGTCGAAGGGGCCCTCTTGGTGCCCCACCGCTTGCGGTGGGTTCCCCGAATGCGAAACAACATCCCCGTGGGCGGCAGACGCCCCCGTCTGCCCCTTTACATCCGCATCGTGGTCCGAAGATGACTTCACCTGGAGATTGCCTGCCCCGCGCTTTGACGTGGGATCGAAGGGTCCCTCCTGGTGCCCCACCGCTTGCGGTGGGTTCCCCGAATGCGAAACAACATCCCCGTGGGCGGCAGGCATCCTGCCTGCCCCTTCGCGCACATCAGTCGCCTTCGCTCTTTTTTCCTGCTTGTCCATGGTGAACAACCAATATAACCCGCGAAGGCCCGTAGGTACAAGGGGGGTTCGAATATGAGTAACAGCCCCAAACGATTGTCATTGCGAGACACGTCATCCTGAGCGCATCGAAGGACGCGACAAAGCAATCGCGCTTCGCCTTTCGATTTTGTCACTGGCAATAATGGAACAAATGATATATATTGAACTGGGAGTGGACTATGCTTCGAACGACTTTTCTCCACGTTTTCATGGCCTTCGTCCTTTCAGGGTCAATCTTCTCCGCCGAACTGCGCGTCCCGCAGGACCATCAGGATCTTCAGTCCGCCATTAATGCTTGCAACTCGGGAGACCAGATCTTGCTCGATACCGGAAAATTTTCCGGTCCGGGATTTAGAGAAATCGTGGTTCCTCCCAATATGCACATCGTCATTTCTACCGTCCTAGGTCCGCAATTCACTGTCATCAATTGCGAGAATTACAATTTCGTAGTAATAGACGACCCCTATGGAACTGGCACTCCGATAGAGTTTATTGGCTTGACCATTCGCAATGCCGACACCTGTGTGAGAGTAAGCTCCTATGGAAGTGTTCGTGCCTACAATTGTAGGTTCGTGCAATGTACGTTTGGACTGATCGATCGGAGCAGTGGATTTAACTTCGTCGAGTTTGATTCGTGCCTGTTCCAGGGAAACTTTCATGGAGTAGAAGTATGGGGTGACTCATGGGCGTCAATTAGCAATTCAATGTTTTGGGGAAACGGCGAGGGAGTCGATTGGTATCATCCCGCAGAGGGTACACTTTCTGGTAATCTGATTGTGCATAACGGAGATGGTGTAGTGATGGATGTTTTGGGACTCAACTATCCTATATCTGGAAATGTGATTGTAATGAACGGGAATGGGGTCTCATTGTTCAATGACAACACATTCGGTTATGAAACTCAGTTCCATGGCAATAACATCTGGGGAAACAACGCCAATTTCTCCGGAATCCCGAATTTGACTGGTCTTAATTGCAATATCTCCTCTAACCCTTTTCTGTGTGATACCTCTTCGTTTCCAATGTTAATAGCGAGTATTGCGCCTCTCCTTCCGCAAAATAACGACTGCGGAATATCGATTGGACCACCTTACATACTCGCCTGCTACTGCGGCGATGTCGATGTCTCCGGCAATGTCGATATCGGCGATATCTCCGCGATCATCAGCTTCCTCTATCTCAATGGCCCCGCTCCGACCTCTCCCGCCTGATCGACTACTTGTACATCTCGTTCCTGCCATTGCCCTGCGGCACCTGAAGACACCGTCCCACTTTGTTCGGGCTACAAATTCACTATTAAATCGGTGCCGATTCCCACACGGGACGCTTCGGTAGGATCAAGTTTCGTCCACTCTCAGATTTCGCGAGAGAACAGAAATGGCGAAAACAAAAAACTGTGTCGAAACAAAGCCAAAATTTCGAGCCCGCTTTGCCGTGCGAAACCTATTGTCGCACAGTTCTTTCCGTCGCGGAGACCATCGATTGCGAACTGGCTTTGTTTTTCCGCAATACGTTTCTTTTATGCTGGAACTTCTATTGTCACCCCTTGCCCTTCTATCGTCACCCCGTGTCCTCTCTTGTCATCCCGGGCGAAGACCCGGGACCCAGCCACCGAATGCAAAGAAAAAGATGAATCCCAGCTTTCGCTGGGATGACGTGTGCGGTGAGAATTGACAATAGAAATACAGCGATGGAAGCAAAGCCACTTTTGGCGGAAGTCCAAACGCGAAGCGGCGAAGCCCCAAGGCACGCGGCCCAGCCGTGCGCCGAAGGCCCTACCCCGTGGCGGTGCCCGTGGCGCCGCCACCACTATTTTATGGATTGCATGATCGCATTTACCCGATTAGACTTAGGCAGGTCAATGAGGATATCGGAGAGGACAATCTTATGACTAAGAAACTGTCGCATCTGATAATCGGCACACTGGTGGTAGTGTCCGCGCACACTGAACCAACTAATCCCAAACAACCGTCAGACTTTGATAATGGGAAGTACATCAACGCCAACTCGCTTCTGATGATGGTTTCCAATACCGGGCTGTATGCCAACGACCCGGATGGCGTCTTCGGATACGGCTATGGCATGTTCTATCCATTCACCTCGATACAAAATATACTCAACGGCACACAGATCAGTTCACCACTTTATTCTGCTGGGTTGTGGCTGGGCGGTAAAGTTGGTGGTCAGACGCGGGTAACGATCGCCGATTTCAGCAGTGAGTACTGGCCGGGGCCAATCTCCGCCGGCACATATCTTCCGTCAGCGGATACTTCGGAAGTACATCGAGTCTACAAACTCTACAGCGACAGTCTCTCGGCCAATCCCAATCAGGACTACACCGATTGGCCGATTACGTTAGGCGCTCCGACTGACCAATTTGGAGTTCCGCTTCTGCGGGGAAGTCAGACTCTTTGGAGCGTGTACAATGATGTCAACCCGACCCGTCACACCAATGTTGCCGGTTCCTCAACTCCTTTAGGTATCGAGGTGCGGCAGACAAACTGGGCTTCGAATGCGACTCAGCTGGAGAACACCATCTACATCGAGTACCAGCTTTTCAATAAAGGGAACGACACGGTTATCGATTTGTATGTTGGGCTATTCTTTGATCCCGACATTGGCGGCGCCCAGGACGACCTGACCGCCAGCGATTCTCTGGCGGGAATGATCTATTCATACAACGCCGACAATTCCGATCTCGTGTACGGCAATGCACCACCCGCGCTCGGGATCAAACTCCTGTATGGTCCGGTGGTTACTTCGCCCGGCGACTCGGCCATTTCCTTCGGCCAAATTATTCACGAATTTAAGAATCTGCCACTGACTTCGTATGTGGGGTATCATAACGGCGATGACTCTCAGTCTCCGGTTGAAAGCTACAACCTTCTGCGAGGCTTAGCGCGCAACGGATCGCCCCTCGCCAACGGTACCCGCTTCAGTTATCCCGGCAATCCGATTGATTCGACCGGAGACCTCGATACGACTGCGGGAAATCCGCACGGCCTGGGGAGCGTCGGTCCGATTGATTTGTATCCCGGCGATAGTCAGAGTGTTGTGATAAAAATTGTCGTTGGGCAGGGCAGTGATCGCCTGAGCTCAATCGCCGATCTTCGCACGCGTATGAATCTCCCGGACAGTATCTATTCAGATGTTCACGGCGACGCTACTGACAATCTGCCTTTTGCGTACACGTTGTCACAAAACTATCCGAATCCCTTTAATCCGTCGACAGTTATAGAATACGCTGTTCCGGCACGGGCGCGTGTGAGACTCGACGTACTCAATCTGCTCGGTCAACACATTAAGACATTAGTAGCAGAGACTAAGGGTCCCGGTACATATACATCCACATGGGACGGCACTAATGACGACCGAGAACCGGTGACGACCGGCGTTTACTTATACCGAATCAGTATGGGGAAATACGTCGCGACGAGGAAGATGCTCCTGATCAAGTGATAAATGGTGGGGCGTGGAGTACCCCACCCGAAGGGTGGGATCGCTGAATATAAAGACCCTTCGACAGGCTCAGGGTGAAGTCGTCCGGGCGATATCTCGCCGATATGACTTCAGGCTGAGCTTGTCGAAGCCTCGTTCATCAAAAAGAAAAACCCTCACACAATAGCATGAGGGCTTTAGATCACTATGAAATCTGATCGCTTAGGCGTAGACTTCTTTTTCGTTGCACTTACACACGCCGGTATTGACCGCGCGGAATTTCCACTGGCCGGCTTCGCCTTTGACTGCTTTGACATGCTTGATGAACTGAATTTCGCCCGAGCAGACCGGGCAGGTCTGCGCCAGTTTCTTCTTCGAGGATTTATCCAGGAAGCTTTGTTTCTTTGCCATACCGAACCGACTCCTTTATCTCGAACTTGTTGTTTCTACCTCAAGCGCCGCAATACGGTCTTTCACCTCGCACAGCAGACGTGTCGTCTCGTGCAGGATGCCAAACTCGCGGTTGCCCGCAAAGCTTGGCGCGGCCGTATCAAACAAACGCTTTGCCTCGCGGAATTGTTTCCGTTCGAGGGCAGACAGGGCTAAACAGTAGGCTTTTTCGCCGGCGTCAAGCATGGGTAAGATCCTGACGGCAAACCGTTTCCGCCTCTTTGAGGCGTTTGACAAAAGGCTCCACTTTGTAGCCGCTTAACTTGAGGTAATATATCAACAACCCCGACAAAATCAAGGCGTCCGGGTTTTTCTTAATAAGGGCGGATTTCAAAGAATCGTCCAAAACCGACATAAGATGCTTTTTCCCGGCGGACAGATCGGCAAAGCGGTTCGAGATCGCCTCTAACTCACTGGCGAACTTAGCGATAGTCGGCTCACCGCCTTCCGTTTCGGCTGTCTCGGCGGGGCGCTTGAGAATCACTTTGGCCGGGCCGGTTTTGACTCCCGTGCGCCACCGCTCGATTTCACCGGCGATCTTGTACACCGCCGGCGAAGATTGCTCATTGACCCGAAGTTCACGCCGGACTTCCCCAAGGATTCCGGAAATCCGGTTGTGTTCGGCGGGGGTGAGGCGGTTTTCGTTAAGCAGTCGATTGTGCTCGGCAAACCAACGGCCGATATCGTCGGTGGGGTCGTCGCCGCCTGCAACTTTTCGGGCGATATCGTCCAGCCGGTTGATACCAGTCAACACGCCGATCCGGTCGCCCTTGACAAAGAGCGCCCGTTCGATAAACGATTCTAGTTTCGCCTCGAGTTGTTTCAGTGTCGCAAGATCGTTCAACGCGGCTCTCCCAGTACGGTGGTCGTGATTGTGCGCGTCACCGGTCGAGTTGTCGTTTTCGCCGAGAGGTAGTCTTCGAATAGTTGCGACAAATGCGCGACCGCCGATTCGATATCTTCCGTCCGACTTGGCGTTGTCGCCTTGGCCGGTTCGGTTACGGTAACCGCCTTGCGCTCCGTGGGAGTAATGATCCCCGCCAGTTTGAGCTTGGCCAGAACACGAAGTGTTTCTTCTCGCACGATCTGGCTGGCCGCGCAGACTTGGTTGAGCGTCCGGTGGCCGTCGATGAGCGCCATCGTGTTCCACTCGTTGGCTTCAAGTGTGACCGCCCGGTTGCGCCCGCCCTGAGCGGCAGAGAGTGTGTAAACGGTATCGAGATTGGGAAGCGTTTCTGCAATCCAGTTGGCTTCGTCGAGGCGACGGAGTCCTTCGAGAATGACATTCTCGACCGACAGACGAACTGTGATCTCTTCGTCGGTAGGATACTGGTTCTCGTAAAACTTAAATGACCCGGTTTGCCATGCCAGGAGTGAATACAAAAGCTCACTGACTTGCTCTTGAACAACAGACTGCAGATCGGCCCGGTCGATGAAGCGCTTCTCGATCAAGATTTCGCCAAGGCGGCGTGAATTGTCGGTGCGGGCCTGAGTTTGCACGGCTTCATCAAGTTGTTTGGCGTCGAGCTTGCCGCGCTCTTTAAGGAGTTGTCCCAGGTGGAAAGTTTGTCGAGGGCCGTAGCCGTAGATGATTTCACCTCGGTCGAAATAGATCATCACGATCGAGTCGTTACGCTGAATCCCGAGCGTTCCGGACTTTCTGCCAGCGGCGACCAACTGGAAAATTTCGGCCAGCGTGAACTTTTCGATATTGCCCTGTAGATCGAGTTCCATATCTTGCCTGCGTATGCGAATGTCTTATGCGGTTGGCGACGGTCCCAATCTTGTTATCTTCCATAGGGTTGTCGCGCTCCCAATTTTTGAGCACATTCAACCCTGTACCGTCTAAAGGGTTACCACTATGGATTTCGATTCTAACATACACTGGCGGAGCGGGACAAGTCAACTGAAATTCTCGCTTGGGCGGATGATTGCGGATTGTAGCATACTTTGAGGGACACGACTGATGGCTGATTCAACTGTTAAAATAGTGCGGTTGACCGGATCGGGGGGAGGGTACCGGATCACGCTATCAAATTCCGATGAAGCATTCTTTGTCGAAGGAATTGTCGTCGCCAAACATCGGCTCAAGGAAGGTATCGTGATAACGATTCCGCAGGCGGCTGATTTGAGGCGCGAGGCGGCTGAGGGTGCGTGCGACCGGGAAACTGCGCGACTCTTGGCCCTGCGCCCGCATTCCATCGGTGAACTGCGGGCCAAACTCAAACGCAAAGAGCACGCGGAAGAACAGATCAGTGCGATCATCAAGAAATATCGCACGCGCGGATTGCTCGATGACACGCAGGTCGCTACCTCGTTGGCGCGACAGGCGCTCGAGCGAAAACCGGCGGGTAAAAATTATCTGGTCGCGCTTTTGCGGCGCAAAATGATCGACCGGGACACGGCGGAGACAGTGGTTGATACACTCCTGGCCGAACACAACGAAAACGATCTGGCGTATGAAGCGCTGTCGCGGCGGAAGCGCGTGCTGTTTTCATCACGACAGATAGAGGTTGAAACGATTCGTCGCAGGGCCTATACTTACCTCTCGCGCCGAGGAATCGGGTATAGCGCGGCCAAAGCCGCCTTTGAAAAGCTCCTGAAAGAACACGAAACGAACGACTGACATGACGACTTCTGAAATTCGCAAATCATTCACCGACTATTTCGTTAAGCACAATCACAAGCTGGTGCATTCGTCTCCGGTGATTCCCTTTGACGATCCGACTATTTTGTTCACCAACGCCGGGATGAATCAATTCAAGGATGTGTTCACGGGAAAACGAGCGGCTGATTTTCCCCGCGCAACAACGGTGCAGAAATGTCTGCGGGCCGGCGGCAAGCACAACGATCTGGACAATGTCGGATTCACCGCGCGCCACCACACCTTCTTTGAAATGCTTGGCAATTTTTCCTTTGGCGATTATTTCAAAGAAGAAGCGATCAAATTTGCCTGGGAATGGGTGACCAAAGAGATCGGGCTTCCGAAGGACCGGTTGTATGCGACTGTGTACGAATCCGACGACGACGCCTTTGCGCTTTGGGGAAAGATTGCCCCCGAGCTGAAAAACGGCCGGATCATGCGTTTCGGCAAGAAAGACAATTTCTGGTCGATGGGCGATGTTGGACCGTGCGGACCGTGCTCCGAAATCCACTACGACCGCGGCGAAAAGTATGGCGTTGGCCCCGAGCACACCGTCAACGGAGAAACCGATCGGTTTATCGAGTTTTGGAATCTGGTCTTCATGCAGTTCAATCAACCGGGCGACGGCTCTATGGTCCCTCTGCCCAAACCGTCGGTCGATACCGGCGCGGGACTTGAGCGGATCGCCGCGCTACTGCAGGGAGTCGACTCCAACTACGAAATCGATTTGTTCGTGCATCTGATCAAGTCGATTTCCGATATCACTCACGTCAAATACAAAGACCATGTGGCCTCACACCATGTCATCGCCGATCACGTTCGCGCTCTGACATTCAGTATCACCGACGGCGCCGGTATTTCTAAC
>JBGAWZ010000093.1:0-6231 GCA_044227335.1 Candidatus Zixiibacteriota bacterium
GGATATTTCCCGACACCGGTTCAAGATCACCGATCAGCGCTTTCAGCAAAGTCGATTTGCCCGAACCGTTGCGTCCGATCAGCCCGATTCGCTCGCCGCGGTACAGATCGAAATTCACTCCGCGCAGTACCGTCCGGTCGCCATACCCAAGCGCGACATCTTCGACCGAGAGTACATGCATGAACGACCGCCCCGACGATTGGACCTTGATCGCCGGGCCGGAGGCCTCGGATCGGGGCGGCGGTAGCCGCTTTATGCGATTCAGATGTTTGACGCGCGACTGCGCCTGTTTGGTCTTCTGGCCGGCCATATTTCTGCGGATAAACTCCTCAATCCGCTTGATCTCTTCCTGTTGATGCCGGTAATGATGTTCGGCCAGTCGGCGACGGTCAATTCGCTCGTTCAAATACCTCTCAAACCCGCCGGTGTAAGAATCGATTGTGCCAAATGACATTTCCCAGATCTTGTCCGAAGCCGCCGACAAAAACGCACGGTCGTGCGACACCAGGATGTACGCCTTGGTCGACTGCTTGATATATTCTTCAAGCCACCGGGTGGAATCGATATCGAGGTGGTTGGTGGGTTCATCCAAAAGGAGCAGACTCCCCCGACCGGCCAACAGTCGCGCCAAACCAGCCCGATTTTTTTCTCCGCCACTGAAATTTCGCAGGCGGTCGCCAAATCGCTCGTCGCCAAAGCCCAAGCCATTTAAGATCCGGCCGACTTCGTGCTCGAAATCAAAACCGCCGTCGCGCTCGAACACGTGTTGCAGATGACCCAGCTCATGCAATTTGTCGCTGTCGTGTGGATTGATTTCGAGCGCGTGCTCAAATTCGGTGATTCGTTGGCGAAGGATAATCAGGTCGCGACGGGCGTCGGCCACAAACTCAAAGAGCGTCATTTCAAGGTAGTCGGTCTTCTCCTGTTCGACATAGTCGATTTGGCAGGCGCGCGACCGCGTGATGCTTCCGCTATCGGGTTCCTGTAGCCCGGCCAGGATTTCAAGAAGCGTGGTCTTGCCGATTCCGTTTTTGCCCACTAAGGCGATACGGTCACCGGCAAAGATCGTAAACGACACTTTTTCGAGTATTACCTGATCTTTGAACTTCTTGGAAATTTGTTCGGCGGCCAGAAGAGTCACTTACTCCTCCTGTGGGGCGGCCGCTCCGCGCCCCAAAATCATCTCGATCGCCAACAGGATCACCGCCAGCCAGCCGAAGATCGGCCAGAGTTCACGACCGACTCGAAATCCGGCTACCGCCTGCGCGACTGTCGCGCCGGGAGCGATCACTTTGGCGTCGGGTGTCCCGAGCGCCGAGGCAAACTGATCCCGATCGGTAGCGCTAAGTTCGCATTCTTTGGGATTGAGATTCACCGCAAACCGGTCGATTTCTCGTCCGCGATAGAATAAAGAGTACGAACCGGGAAGTTCCACCGGCGAGGGGTGCACCAGGATCGACCCGCCACTTTCTTCAGGCAGAACCGACCACGAGGAAGAATCCGGCGCGATCATATCCAGCGCTGTCGTAACCGCTGTCCCCGGCGTGAGCGTACGCGCGATATTTCCATCGGTGTACAACCGAATGTCGAAACTCGACAAATTGGCCGAAAGGTATTCGGCGGTTCGCGACACAAACGGCACAAAGAATCCGTGGCTGACCATGTCACTGTTTTCCGGCCCGATCGGCCCGGCAAAAGTGAGGATCTTGCCGCGATCGACTGATCGCTCGACAAGCGCCGGTCTATCGCCGCTAAAGCGCATCAACACCCGTGCGGACGGTTCTGCTGTTAATTTCGGCAGTGAGTAGAACTTCATATCCGGAATCTTGTCGGCGGTGAAACCGAAGACCGAAAATATCGGGTGGTTTGTTTCAATCGATTTGAGCGTGTAATATCCCGACCGTGTGACCACCGCTGGAGCGGCTGACTCGATATTGAAACCGGCATCGATGCCCCACACCCGGTTGGCATAAGCTACATCGGTTCGCTCACCATATACGAGCAACAATCCTCTCCCCCTTCGCACCGCCGATTTGATATCCGAGACAACGCCCTCAGGCAGATTTGGAATACCGGCCAGCACGATACAATTGTAATCAGCGACATGCACCTCACCCAGTAGCTCCGGCGTAACCCGTTTGGCCGACCAGAAGAGCTGTTGGTCGGGCGAGGGCGCCAGTGCCAGTTCGATAAATTGAGCGCACGGATCACCGTCGACAATGAGCACTGAAAACCGATCGGGAATACTGAACGAGAAGTAATACCGGTTGTCGTCGGCAAACATGTCATCGGAAATCTCTATATACCCGGAATAAAAGCCCGTCTGTGGGATCGTCGCTGTCAACCTGACAGCCGCGTCTCCCCCCGCAACGGCAGTGTAACTTGTCTGTGATACTCGGCGGCCGTTTATGAATAGCGAGGCGATCTGGTCGCCGCTGACTTGGTTCGAATAATTGTGGACGGTCGCCGTGACGGCGAACTCATGCCCCGGCAAAACCAGTTGTCCGCCCAGATCGAGCGCGGTAATACCGCTGTTTGAAATTTCACTTTCGGGTAGATCAACCAAGTATGCGGTTGCGCGGCTATCTTGCAGGAGCGGCTTTTCTGGGAGAAGCGCCCGTTGCCGGTCACTAACTACATACACTTCGCGGTTAAGATTTCCGGCGCCGGCCAGCAGTTCCGCTGTCGATCCCAGCGCCTGATTTAGTGTGACATACGTGTGCCCCGGCTCCAGTTGCCGCAATTGTTCCAGCGCCACTGCTGATGATCCAAATGTTACGCCCGCCAACCTTGTACTTCCTGCCACCGCGATCAGCGCAACCTGATCAGACTGCCCGAAAGTAGCAAGCAGTTCTTCAGTCCGATGTTTCGCCAGATCAAACAAGCGGCCATCTGCGACATACCGGTTCATCGACGCGGAATTGTCAAACAACACCACCGCCGACACTCCCGCATGCGATCCAACTGCTCCTCCTTCGGTGGTTGGGCGGGCGAAGGCCAGCACCACACTCAGAATGAGCAGAGTACGGATTATGAGAAGCAGAAGTTGGCGAACTTTGAGGCGACGCACCTGACGTTTTTGCATTGCCTTCAAATGTTTGAGCGAGGAAAACTCGACCACTTTCACTTTTCGGCGGGAGAACAGATGTATGATGAGCGGGATCAGCGCCGCGGCGCCGGCGATCAGGATAGCAGGATTGAGAAAATTCAGCATCGTCTATTGTGCGTAGGGAGTGGCAAGATACGCCCGCGCTTCCGCCTGTGTATATGCCGCCGACGATCCCGACAGGACGGCGTTGTAGTATTTAGTTGCGACATCGCGCTCCCCCCGAAGGTCGGCCGCTTTTCCCAGCCAGAGCACAATCATCCCCTTGTAAAACGGCCGGGTCTCGAGATAGTCGGCAAGTTGTAGCGAGGCAAGCGCGTTGGATTGGTCGTCGATGCCAAGAAACGCCATGCCAAGCCACATCTGTTCGGTGGGGGAAGCATCATGTTTCTGCGACCGACCCTGAAGCGCGTTGATCGCCTCCTGAAAAACAGGAACAGCCTTCGCTCGCTCAGCCTGTTCGCGCGATTTTAGCCAGAGGTGACCGAGCAAGATGCGCGCCTCCGCTCCCCCCGACTGCGCCGCTCTGGCGACATCCAAAAACTTTTCTTTGGCCGAAACCGAGTCGCCTGAGAATAAGTCGCACAAACCCAGATTCATAACAAAGAGCATTTCAGTGGAGTCTTTCAACCGACCCCGATTCAGATCGGCCCGTGCCGAGTCGTACAGGCCGTTCATCATTTGATATCCACAAAGTGCAATCCAGCTGGGGGCGCTCGGATCAAGAGCCAGATAGGAACGCTGGGCATCGGTGGTGGAGTAATAGTCGCCATTGTTAAATGACGCCCGTGCAAGCATCGTAAACGCCCGAGCCGAATCGTACTTGGTCATCATCAACGGTGTCATCTTAGTCGCATATGCTTTCTGACTCTTATAGTCAAAGAGCGCTTCAGCCCTTCCGGCGCAATATTCGTACTGGGTGAGCGTGATAGACTCAGCTCCCACCCACTTTTCAAATTCGGACTGAAGCTCGGCGATCGAGCGGCCGTAGGTTGCGACTATCGACGATTTCAAATTCAAATCGTCGGATTGTGCATACAATTTGAGAAAAGTGTCCAGCGAGTATTTGGATATCAGAAATTTCACAAACGCGGCCGAAAGGGCATCGGTAGTTTGCGGATCAGAAGTGTAGTACGCGTTGGCCGCCAACAACGGTTCCACGGCAATCGACTTCCCCGTTGCCTTGATCGATTTCACCTTATCGAGCGCCGCCGAGCCGATATTGACAAAGCCGTCTACTAAAAACGCCGGCGCGTATCCGTATTGTCGATAGACCGCCAGCGCCAGCAGTGCGAAAGGGTCGGCCGTGTTGGCGCCGGGGCCTAGTAAGACATACGCCGACCCTTTGGTTGGATCAATCACTTGCCCAAACCGGTCGTCCCAGATCAGCGACACTACCGGGCAGGGGCAGAGGAAAATCATGAATTTCCCTGGCATGTGGAATTTCACCAGTTGACTGAACTGGTCGTATTCCGATTCAAAAAGCGCCTTCTCCAGATTCCAGTAGTAGTCGCCGTAGGTGTTCTTGAGGTAATACAGGTCGGTGTTGGCAGTCGGATCAAATTTGTATTGATCGAAAGCGGCGCCGGTCAGCGCACAACTTTCGTCGGCGACTTTCTCACGCTTGAGCGGGCGAACAGTTAACGAATATTTGACGCCACTCTTGCCGCTCAGATCACCGATACGAAATGGGAGTCCGAGTTCCGATCTCACTTCTTTCGCCGCCGTGGCGGCAGGGCGCGAGAACGTGACAATCTGCACCGAGTACCCAATGCCGGTTGAATCGATTTTTTCCAGCCGGATCTCGACTGACATCACCGCCAAAAATCCTGACGCGGGAATCCCTTTGGCCACTAATGCCGTATCAGAATAGAGTAAAACATCTTTTCCTGACACGCTGTCTCGCTGGGAGACATCGAAAGCAAACCGCACTGCATCGACCGCTCCGACTCTCGCCCCGAGAAGGACAATTCCACAGACAACCCATAACACTCGTTTCATAGTTGACTATTATACAGGATTGGAGGCAAAAGGTAAACGAGCCGGGCTCAGTTTCCGTTGTCCGGCACGAGGCGGCCATCCCTCAAAATCGGCAAAACCGGGATTGAATCAATATCCGAGGCCAACTCAATATCCGCCTCAAAGCCGAGCGACTCAAGATACCGCCCGTGCTCCCCCTGACGGATAGTCTGCCTGATGGCCGATTTGTTGCTTCGGTACAACAGGAGTGCCAGCGACGCGGCGTCGTTAAGCGTCATTTCTTTTTTGTGTACTGCCAGAAGCAGGTGCAAGAGCATGCCGCCGCACAATGTGTCTTCGATCGAGAAATTTCCATCCCGTCCCGAGCAGATAATGGTGAGGTCACTTTCCGACTTCGCGACTCTCTCCGCGACCGCCGAGACATTGACCAGTGCGCATGATATGATCGCTCCGGCTTTGGGTGCTTGTGTAAACACCGGCGTGCCGTTGGTGGTGGTGAGCACCACATACTTTCCGCCGACTGCCTCGGGAGTGAATTCACGTGGAGAATTTCCCAATGTAAAATTCTCGATCTTGACCCCATTGCGTTCTCCGGCCAGCACGGCATACTCCGAGCCGATTTTTGTCCAGATTTCTCCGGCCTCGCCCGGCTCTTCAACGGGTATGACGGCCTTTGCCCCGGCGCTGAGTGCGGCGCAGATTGACGTCGTGGCACGGAGAACGTCGATGACGACAATCGTCCGGTCCTCTCCTGGCATTTTCCCCAGTTGCACCGGGGTCAGGTACAGTTCGCCGATCACCGTTCTAGCGATGTGACGCCTCTTTGTAAAACGGCGGCTTGACGACGGTCGCTTTATGTCTGCTATCGCGGATGACGACTTCAACGACCGACCCGATTTTCGATTTGTCAGTAGGAACATACCCCATCGCGATTGGCTTTCCAAGCGATGGAGACACTGTTCCCGATGTCACCTTGCCGACCACGCCGCGTTCATCGGCGATATCGTATCCATGGCGGGGAAACGCCTTGCCTTCGATCTCCAGACAAACCAAGCGCCGCGAGACTCCTTTTTCTTTTTGCGCTTTGATAACCGGCGAGCCAACAAACTCCTTGGAAAAATCAACGATCCATGACAAGCCGGCTT
>JBGAWZ010000094.1:0-6219 GCA_044227335.1 Candidatus Zixiibacteriota bacterium
GAGAGGAATCCATATCCAACTTGAGCGTGAATCCAACATTCTTGGTTTCCCAGTCGGCGGGAATTGCCAATTTGATTGGTGTCGATAGTCCCGTTGCATTGGGATTGGCGGGGCTTAGGTAATCGTTGAGGGTGACACCGTTGCTCAGGATTGTAATATCCGGATCGGCGCAGGTCACGGTCGCAGTAGTGACATAGGCGATCCGCATGAAATTGCGAATGCCAAAAGAAAATGAAACCGTCTCCCCCGCCTCGGGAATGCCGTTACCGTTGCCATCGGGCGCGTTGTCGGAGAGTACAATCGAATCGGGGCCGGACAAGAGCACCCACGGCCGTGACCAACGTGAATCCAAATCAGCATACATAACCGAATCGGGATTGCTAATATTCCAGGCGGCGAATTGAGTGGAAGCGCCGCTATAGAATTTGGAGTCCGGGATGGATCGATCATGCCAGTTGCGATTATTCGCCGAACCCGGATAGGGATCAGCATTGTCCCCTCGGCTTCCCCCGGTGGCCAGTTGATTGAAACCGTCCGCCTGAATCAACCCGACTCTGTATCGGGCCGGATTGTTGTTGTTCGGCTGTGTCTCATCAATGTGATAGATACAGAGTCCTTCGCCAGGTAAGCCAACATCAAACCCGACATGTTGGCGATTTTCGATAAAGAAATACTCTGAAACTGCCCCGGTGTCGGCCGCCAAGTAATAGACAAACGGCTCGGACTCGGCCTGCGGGATCGCGGCCTGATACAGATTTGGTGAGGTGGGAAGCAGTGGGTGGGCGTATTTGTCGATAAATCCGAGTTTGTATTTGCACCACGGGTCGAAATGGGCGGGCGATTGAGCGTTGCCATTGTAGTTGCCCGATGCCATAAGCGACCAACTGCCCAGGCCTTCCGATGAAGTATGGGTTGGATTTGTGTCATACAAATCCGGCAGACCGAGCACGTGACCGTACTCGTGACAAAAAACGCCGATTGGGCTGACCGCCGAAAAGAACTCCTCGGGATTCATTGTGTATGCTAACGCATATTTGTTACCGGGCAGATTGACAACCGGCATGTCCCAGCGGTGTGACCACATGCCATAAGCGCCTGTTTCAGCGCCCGGACCGGCATGAATGACGATAACGCCGTCCACTGAGTTATTGCTGTCATTGTCATACTTGACCCAATCGACATTGGCGTTCATTGCCTTCAAAACCGCATCGTGCGCAAGTGTCGGCCCGTTGGCTGAGCCATTGTCGGTCCCAACGTAAAACGAGTAGTTGTTGTCAACGGTGTACCAGCCATAGACATCACCAGTGATGTACACTTTCCCGTAAGAGTTTTCGACGTAATAATCGGTCATCGAACCGGTCGGATTGGCTCCCGGGTGACCTTTTTCGGAAAACAAAATCGAATCGAACATCGCGTTTGTCGCAATTGCAGGTGAGGACTGCGTTCCACCGCCGGGCTTGGCATAAGTCGTCTGGTTGTATTTGAAATCGGGGAAATCGACCAAGATCACTGGCACATAGAGCGTTTCGACTACTTCGGGATTGGCGGCTATCGCCTGCGCAAATCGGCCGTTTGTGAACATGGTGTTCGGCACCGGCTGGCATCCGCCCGCCTGGCGAAATGAATGGAGTTGGGCGACGATTTCATCCCAGCGCCCCTCGGCCTTGAATTGCTTGATCGCCTCGTCAGTCGGGGCGACCGCAAACACTGTTGAGTTTAGAGAGAAAAGACCCGCACAGATAGTGACCAATAATAGTGACGTCCGTCGCATGATGGGTAACCTCTACATAGCTGTAGTATTCGACCAGTCCTTCGTGGACCAATGCGACCTGAAGATAATCGGTTGCCGGTTACCGCACCAGTACCATTTTGCGCGTTTCCGAACCGGACTCGGAGTCGAGCCGATAGAAGTAGATTCCGCTGGCAGACTCGGCGCCGTCTGAAGCTCTGCCGTCCCAAATCACCGTGTGATGGCCGGAAGTCATGGGACCTTCAGCCAACGTGCACACCAGCTGGCCGAGGGTGTTGTACACACACAGTTTGACCTGCCCCGGTTTGGATAGAGCAAATGAGATTGTCGTACTGGGGTTGAAAGGATTCGGATAATTTTGGTCAAGGGAAAATCCCGAAGGAAGCTGATCGGTTGGGTCGTCGACATCGGTCGGGATGAAATAGAGCGCCTGGGCCTGCGCGGCTTTTTCAAGGAGCGAATTCAAATCGCCGGCGGCAACTATTGCGAAGGCGACTTCGCTCGAATCACCTGAAAAAAGATCGATAGCACCGCTGGACACAAACAACATTTGATCGCCAAAGCCCGGCGATGCCAAAAGCGAGGGGTCGGTAGTAGAGATCAAACTGTAAAGTTCACTCTTGGTGAATCCGGACTTTGCAGTGCCGTTGGATAGCGCTTTGAAATTCCCGACATTGTTCAACGCAACGAGGCCGACAAACGGACCGCCGGAGGTTGTTTGCCAGATCATGTTTGTCGACTGCTCATAGCCCACGGTGTCTGCAGAACCCAAATCAAAATCGCCCAGGAATCCCAGTCGAAGACTGGTGAGCTTATCGGGCGAGTTGTTAATCAGTCGGTACTTTACGATCAGGACATCTCCAGCCGATATCGACGATTGTGTGACAGTCTCCTGGCTGATCGTAATCGGAATCGGTATGGACGAGCGACTGTCCACAAATCGCGCAGTCAAATGCTGATCCTGGCTCGAACCTGTGGCGCTGGTTAACGGTACAGACGGCACAAAGTCCGAAACACGAAGATGTCCCGCTGAGTCACGAACAGCGCTTGAGACCTGTAGTCCGTTCCGGGCGATGATCACGCCGGCTTCGTAAAGCAGATTTGCTCCCCCCTGGTAATGAAACCCCGCGCCGCCGACATTGTAAATTGAACCTGCCGACAGACCGAATTGACCGAAATCGGAAACACCAACAGTCAGCCCGGGAGTCACATGGCTGGCAAGCGATCCGGTTGGCGAGATACCGCAAACTAATGACAGATCGACCGAGTCATACATGAGTCCAGTGGCCGATTCCAAATATAGCCGGAAGGGCGCCTGCGTGCCGTGCGGAAGCGAGCCTCCAAACGTTAATGAAAATTCGGGGGCGGAAACCGCGGTAGTGCCGCCGACACCGAACGCGAAAGTAGTCAGATTGGATTGCATTGTGGCGATGCCGTCGGCAAGTGGCGCCAAACGGCCATTGACTTGTCCTACTTTGCCAGTCGAATTTGTGAGGGTGAGCGAAAGTCCGACCGTCTGCCCGGGCAGGGCAACCGTACTGCCTGTGAATTGCCTGTGCGCGACCGTGAAAATCGTGGCCACCGGTAGCGGCATGTATTCCAGCGCACCGGACGCATCGATAAATCCGTGACCGGACGCGTTGTCTTCGCCGGCGGTGCCTATATCGCGGGCCGAGAGAATCAGTGCCTCTTTGATTTCATCAACCGTAGCATCGGGATTGTACTCGCGAAGCAATGCCACAACGCCGGCCACAAATGGCGCGGCCATTGAAGTTCCGCTCATGTATGTATATGCACTTCCCTTTGTGCACGAGCGAATCGCCACACCCGGCGCAACGATTTCCGGCTTCATCTGAGTTGCGTCGCAGTACGAGGGTCCTCGGCTGGAAAACGCCGCAACATTGAGAAACGAATCGACCGCACCGACTGAAAAAGTATTTAGTGGCGAAGTTGCGTTGTCGGCGGGTTGCCGAAGTGTCGACGGGTTCGGGCCTTCGTTTCCGGCGGCAAACACGGTCACGATTCCTGCGGCCTCGACATTGGCAATAGCGCCGGAAAATGTCGGATCGCACGGCGGGAAAATTCCCTTGGGGATGCCCCAGCTGTTTAGAATCACATCGGGGACATCGTCGGTTGTCGCAGGATTGCCATCAGGATTAAGCGCCCATTGAAAGGCCAGCAGAATGTCGGCAATGGTGAGATTGAGCGATTTCCCTTGATCGATCACGCCGGCACTGATCCACTCAGCCCCCGGTGCGACACCGAAGGAGTCGACGTCGGTTGAGCCAACCATGATTCCCATCGTATGTGTACCGTGACCGGCCTTGTCATAGGGAAGTGAATCGGGATTGATTGTCGAAAACCAGGCAGACTGCAGAGTCGCATGGTTACCACGCCACTTGGAGGCCAGAGCGGGATGAGAACCTTGCACTCCGGTATCAAACGAGCAGACCAGACGCCCTTTGCCAGTAAGGCCACGTCGCCAGACAGTGGGCACATTCATTTGACTGAGCACGCCCGGAATTGCCGCAACCAGCGAGGGCGCGGGTGATTCTTCTACGGGCACAACTAATTCCAAATCCACGTCGGGAATAATCAGCTGGATCCCGTCGATCTCGGAAAGCTCTTCGAGTTTGCCGGCCGGGATAGTGGCCGCAAACGCGGGCGTGATCCAGAGCTTTCGAACCGGAGTGGAAGAACACGATTCCAAAAAGTGAGCGACTTTTTCTCGGGCCGGAACAACTTGAGTATTCAATTTTCGCGTAGCAGTAAGAATGCGTTCGGCCCGACTCATCGATCGGTGCGAGTCGATACGACGCATGTCATCAGCAACCGACGGGGCACTCAAAAAGACCAGCACTGATATGTTGCGGCGGGCGTCAAGGGAGTCTTTGGCCATCTTGCCCAACACGGGCGACCACTCTGAACGAGCTTGGAGCGTACCGGAACCACAAAGTAGCATAGCGCAAATGGTCGCGGCCATACACAGCACTTTGAGATTGTGGTTGATCGTCATATTTGTGGTCACCTTCCGATACCCCTTTGAGCAAAGGGTATGCCACCGAAAGTTTGTTGATTTGCCTGCACACCTGAGATCGCAGAGTCCACTAATAGGTTGTTATTCTATTGTATATCAATAGGTTACGCGACGCCGAGAGTGGCCCGACGGGCATTTGACGACTGTGCAAAATCTTCTCGTTATGCAATGATTCGACGGGCGTGATTTGGGTTGCAGGATTTTTCGTTTTGGCTTGACGCCAGTAGTCTATATTGATTTTCGATGTCTGTAGAACGCCGACCGAAAATCTGGATCGACCTGGCAATTGTGCTTGGTTTTGCGCTGGTACTGCGCGCCGTCTATCTCCTGCAATTTTCTGCTCTTCCCGACTGGAATCAGCTCACGGTCGACAACTGGTACCACCACAATTGGGCGATCTCGATTGCGAACGGAAATGTCTGGGGCGACACCACGTACTTTCGTGCGCCTCTGTATGCCTGGCTTTTGGGTGCAGTCTATTTTCTCTTTGGTCCAATATTTCTTGTAGCGCGGATTCTGGGACTGGGAATCGGGGTTGTCTCGGTGGCGTTCACTTACCTCATCGCCGACAGAATGTTCGGGCGACGCACTGCGATTATCGCCGCGTTGATACAGGGCCTTTATCCCATGCTCATCACGCTCGAATCAGAGCTACTTCTTGATCCACTCTTCATGCTGACTGCGCAAGCTTGTGGGTATGTCCTACTGCGATGGATTGATCGAAAGACAAATCGGCTCTTGCTACTTGCCTCGTTTCTGTTGGGGCTGGCCGCGATTACCCGGCCGACCATCTTAGCAATGGCACCATTGTTTGTTTGGGGTGTAATCTGGAACTTGCGGCCAACGTCGGCGCGGTTGTTCCGGCCGGTTCTGATTTTCTGTATTGGGTTGGCTATTCCGATCGGAGTCACCTTCGTTCGCAACATCGTGGTGGCCGGCGACCCGGTGGTGATTGCCTCGCAGGGCGGGATAAACTTTTACATCGGAAATAACGAGGCTTCCGACGGCCTTCATGCGGTGCTCCCCCAGCCCCTCGGCCACAACTGGCGCCTCGCTGACTTAGAATATATCGCCGAACAAAACAGCGGACGACAACTCAAACCGGGTGAACTTTCGCAGTACTGGTATGAACGAGGACTTGACTGGATCGCGCAACATCCGCTGAAGTTCTCGGTCCTCACGCTCAAACGAATCTGGTTTTCCTTTGCCGACCTCGAAATCGACAACAACCGAAATCAGTCGGCGCTCATGTCGCAACTCTCTATTGTGCGGTATGTCCCAATTGGATTTGGTGTACTCTTTGTTCTGGCCACGCTGGGGACGATCAGCCGGTGGAGCATGTCGGCGCAGACACGGTGGCTTGTTGTGGGCATGCTCTTCTTCACGTTTATCAACGCTCTCTTTTTTGTTAACAGTCGTTTTCGTCTTCCCC
>JBGAWZ010000095.1:0-6207 GCA_044227335.1 Candidatus Zixiibacteriota bacterium
CCCAGAACCATCTGGCGGGTTATCGGGAACGGACTGCTCGGGCAGGATTCGATGCAGGAGCCGCAACTGATGCACTTGTCGACGTCGACATACCGGGCTTTGCGGCGCACTTTGACTTTGAAATTGCCGATCGACCCGCTGACTGCTTCGACATCGGCCCACGTGATCAGGTGAATGTTCGGATGCTTGCCGACTGCAACCATTTTCGGAGTGAGGATGCAGGCGGCACAGTCGAGAGTCGGAAATGTTTTGTCAAACTGCGCCATATGTCCGCCGATGGAAGACTCACGCTCGATCAAGTACACTTCAAACCCGGCATCGGCCATCTGAAGCGCCGCTTCGATTCCGGCAATTCCTCCGCCAACCACCATCGCTTTCTTGAGAATGCTCACGCGGCGCATGTCCAGCGGTTCGTGGAATGCAACCCGCGCGACAGCGGCGCGAAGCAATGCGGTCGCCTTTTCGGTGGCGGCTTTCTGATCAATCGTCACCCAGCTGACCTGTTCGCGGATGTTAGCCATCTCAAAGAAGTACCGGTTAATACCGCCAGTCTCGACGGCTTTGCGAAAGGTTGGCTCGTGCATCAGGGGAGAGCAGGCGGCGACGACCACGCGATTGAGTTTGAATTCCTCAATATCCTTGCGAATCATCTCCTGACCCGGGTCGGAGCACATGAATCGGTAGTGACGGGATATCGCCACGCGTGGAAAACTCTTGGCGGCTTCCGCGACCTTGGCGACATCGACCACCTTTGCGATGTTGGTGCCGCAATGGCAGACATAGACACCGATACGAATATCGCCGTTGGTACCGGGAGAGTTCATACGGTCACCTCCGACCGGAGATTAGTTAACGGTGTCGGCGGAATGAGACACTTATCCAGCCCCATCTTCTCAGCCGGCACACCAAGCGCGATACCGACTAAGTGCGTGAAATAAACCACTGGAATATTGAAGTTGGTGGCGAACCGTTCATTGATCTTCTTCTGGTATGCCTCGAGATTCAGTTCGCACAGGGGACAGGCGGTCGCAATCAGCTCGGCGCCGTTATCGGCGGCGGCCTGCAGGAGTTTCATGCAGAGCTTGAGCGCGATATCTTCCTCGGTGGTCATCAACATGCCGCCGCAACAGCGAACTTTGCAGGCGTAATGAACAGGCGTGGCGCCGACCGCGGAAAAGAGGTTATCCATCGTCACCGGATTGTCGACATCGTCAAAATACCCGTGCGGCCGCACAATCTGACAGCCGTAATACGGCGCCACGCGCAGTCCGGCAAGCGGGCGTACGACTTTGTTCTTAATCGTTTCCAGTCCGACATCATACACCAGAATGTCGAGCGGATGGCGTACTTTGACTGACTTATCATACGACAGACCCGCTGCCGCCAACGCCTGGTTGATCTTTTCGCGCTCTTGCGGATCCCACGCAATGTGACGGTTGGTCTTGCCGAGAATCGTGTAACAGCTACTGCACGGGGCGCAGATATCCATTCCCATGTTTTGAGCCAGTGCCAGATTGCGAGCCGAAATGCTGTACCCGACAATCTTTTTCACCGACATGTACATGGTGGCGCCGCAACAGTTCCAGTCTTCGATATCGTGCAGTCCGATTCCGAGCATTTGAAAGACCTCGCGCACTGACTTGTCATAGGGGCTGGAAGTGTGCTCAAGGCTACAGCCGGGGTAGTAGGCGTACTCTTTCATCAGTGTTCTCCAAATGTATTGGCGACATCAATGATGGCGCGCACCTGACGAATGCGCTTGATTCGCCGCGGAAGTAGCGCCAGCCGGCCCAGTCGCAAGAGCGCCAGTCCGTAGCCGATGTTGCCAAAGAGACGGCGAAGAGAGGAACGCGCCATGTAGGTGGCCCCCAGGCCCAGTTCATAGTTGCGCCCGTAGCGGTACACATTGTTGATGAAGGTGCGCGACAACAGATGGACGTGAAATCCTTTGGGAAGCCGCTTTTGATCGATCGCGATTCTCTTGAGCGCGTACAACGTGTCGGTCACACGAATTTTGGCGGGACATCTGACCGCGCACGAATAGCAGGAGGCGCACAACCAGATGGCCCTACTGCGCAAAATCTCTTCGATCATTCCGGCTCGATATAAAGCCACCATGTGCCGCGGTGTCATATCCATCGCGTACGATACCGGACAGGTACCGGTGCACGAACCACATTGCAGACAATTGGTAATCTTGGTGCCGTCAGGAAAACTTTGCACCTGATCCCAGAAGATGGCGCGAAGATCAGCTTCGCGTGGAGCAGAGGTCTCAATGAGTGAACTCATACTACCTGATGTTATAAAGCACAATTTTGGTACTTCGACGCCTTTTACAGCGGCCGACTACGTGTGACAGCTGGTTGTCGCTTTCTATGGGCGACCATATGATCCATGCTGATGTTGAAAGTGTCGACAGAAAAAGGGAGACTGTCAAGTGAGCTTATTCACAAAGTCATATAAATGTGCAGAAAGATAACATCGACAACTAATAGGGTGATGATTGTCGCCATAGTGATTTTGTTCACAAGATAATAGGCTGTCGCTTGCGTGCCGAGCGCTTTATCATTCCCACAAATTGAGAGAATTGAGGTCGAAATAGGGCCGGAAAGTAATAGGCTCACCGGGGACAGGTGGGCCAGTCAGCCTTCGGGGCTAACGGGCCTGCACTGGGAATATCAGATCGTGGATCGGTTGTCTTGGTAGTGGCTCGGACTCATGGGTGAGATTGACCCTCCCGATCTTGCGGCTCGTATCGATTACCTGTACGTCAGCTACACGCCCCCGGCGGCATGCCATTAGAAGTCGACTCTACAACTAATCTGGGGCCATCTGCGATCGCGGGTGGGCTATTTCATTGTCTGTCGATTCGGCTGATTGAGATATTTATTAGAAGCATAATCAAATGCCGGCGGTCGGGCACAGTACCGATCCGACATGGTGATTTCGTGACTCTGACCTACAGTTCTAAGAGGGCGGGGTAGCCGACAGGCTGAAATTACACGCGTAGTGTTGCTCGCAGAGTAATCGGGAGCAGTTCTGTCCTCTTACGTGGACGGCGTTGTCAAATATCCCTCGGGGGATCGAGACGTTTGTGGTATACTGAGTCCATAGCACATGCTCTTTCTAACCGTGATATGACTGCCGTCGTCATGAATTGATTACTCAAACCTCTATCTCTAATTCGGGAGGATTTATGCTCCGCACAGCTCATGTGTTTGTGATGTGTTGCATGATTGTGATAGTTGCAATCGCGGCCACGACGAAGGCCGGTGATGTTCTCACTTATCAGGGTCGGTTGACCGATGCCAGTAACAATCCTGTTCCCGATGGATTGAATGCTCTTCGGTTCAAAATCTACGACGCTCCGGCGGGAGGGAACCTGCTGTGGCAGGAATACAATCCCGGCGTGCAGACTGCCAGTGGAATGTTTTCGGTACGGTTGGGAGAGCTCACGCCGCTCGATCTGGGATCCTTTGGGAGTGGCACACTGTATCTGGAGATTGTCGTGGGTCTTTCCCCCAGTGCACTTTCACCGCGCACGCCGCTTACATCAGCACCGCGCTCCGCGGTGGCCGGGAAAGTCATGGGTGATCTTGAAACCGCGCCGGGAGTGTTGACCATCAAGAGAAGTGATGGTGATTCCACGGTATGCATTCGATCTTTTGACGGCGGGATCAGTATGCGCATGTTCGACCCTCAGCCCGAGCCGCCGGGGAAAGCGGTAATTGAATTGTCATCTACTCCGACCAATGGATCGAGTTTCAGAATGTTTGACCCGCAGCCGGAACCACCGGGGGTATCGATTGAGTTGCTGAGCGGCACAAGTATTGGTAACACACAGTCCGGGATGGAGGGGTCAAGTGCAATCACAGGTGCATCGTTCAGAATGTTCGATCCACAGCCGGAACCACCCGGAAAGCTCTTTGAACTGCTGGCCAATCGCGGATCAGGGCCAAGTATGAGCTTCTTCAATCAAGCCGGACAGGTGATGGGCGTTGAACCAACTCCGTGGAACACCGGGTACAGCATTAAGATGTTTGACCCTCAGCCCGAGCCACCCGGGAAATTGCTGGAACTCGGAACATCGTACGGTACCGGCGGAGCCACTGCCGCCGACGGCGCCGGTGATACCGCCTGGTTGAAGACGTACGGACCGTCGTCTCTTGGCGGACTACAGGAGTTCATTCATCTTTATTCGACGGACGCGGATGCAGAACTCCGAATTGGACAAGGTGCGCCGCTTGGAAGCAGTTCTTCGTATTTCAGCGCCAAGTCAAATGGTCTTGAAAGCAAGGTGACACTTGTTGGTCCGTTCGGTGCTTCGCCCGCTCCGCCGGTTGTGCTAACCTCCTCGAGTGGGGTCGCACGAATCGGAATCGGCACTGCCACTCCTACACAAGCGCTACATGTCGTTGGGAATATCTGCTACACCGGGACAATCGGCGGGTGCTCTGACGGGAGATTCAAGAAAGAGATCGAGCCGGTTGACAATGCACTGGAAATAGTGTCCGAACTTGAAGGCGTCCGCTATCAATGGAAGGCCGACGAGTACCCGGAGCACCATTTTACGGAAGACAAACAGATTGGGTTTGTCGCGCAGGAAGTGAGAAAAGTGGTACCGGAAGTGGTCATGGAACAGCCTGACGGCTCGCTCGCGATCGACTACGGGCGCCTGACGCCGGTACTGCTTGAGGCGATCAAGGAACTGAAAACACGGAATGAGCAGCTGACAAAGAGAGTTGAAGCGCTGGAAAGAAAATGATGTGTTCACGCCGGTAGTATTCACGATAAAACGATTGAATGACCAAGAAAAGGATGACAATATGAGGATCCGACGAATCTGTCTTCTGATCGCGATACTTGTTGTGATAGGATATGCGCTTTCCACCGCAGAAATATCTAAGCTCATAAGCTATCAGGGGCGCATTACTAACCCTGACGGTACGCCAGTTGCAGACGGGAACCACACCGTTCGCTTCAATCTCTATCCTGTTCCGGTGGGAGGCTTCTCACAATGGAATGAGACGGCCTCGATCACCACTGTCAGCGGACTCTTTTCCCATCTGCTCGGCTCCGTTCAACCGATTCCGGATAGCTGTTTCTTTCTATTTGACAGTCTATTCCTGCAAGTGACATATGAGGATCAGATTCAATCGCCGCGCACGCAGTTCACTCCCGTTGCTTATTCGCAAAGGGTGCACTCAATCGATAAAAGCAACGGGGGAGCCGTATGGGGAGAAATAAGATTATGGCAACCCGACGGTAGCTTTGCCTATGCTTCGCTCAATCTAGGTGCAGACGATCAAGCGGAGATGTCCTTGGTTGGCAATGACCGATCTGTCCTTATCGACCTTGGCATGAGTGGCTCTTCCAGTGTGCAAATCCCACAAAGCGCCATTGAGGCAAGCGAGATACTCGATGAGCCGGGTGTGGGAAGCTGTAACAATACAGCCATTGTCCTTCCCACTACCCCTACGTATCTGTGCGGCAGGACAATGTTCGCTCCGGTGGACGGATATGTTCTGGTAGTGGCAACAGCGCATGTTGGAATTGCACATACGAATGGTACGACAAGTAATGTCAGCTTCGGAGTATCCGACAATATTTCTTCATACGTTGCTTCCTCGTTGGCTCGAATGTCTCTCCCGTCTTCTTTGCCTACTGGAATCTACCGCTTCCCAATCTCTTCACACGCCTTGTTCCCGATCTCGGCTGGTTCACATGCGTACTACGTGCTCGGATCAATAACAGGTACTGTGGCGACTAGCGCGTCAGAAGTTCAATTTACTGAGTGCTTCTTCCCGACTGCGTACACGACCGTGAGCACACCCGTGCCGCCGCAAGGTGCTGTAGGCACCGTCCCCCAGTCATTTGATCCGAATACAGAGCGGCGAGAAGCCGAGGCGTTTCATCAAAAACGCTTGGAGGCGGAAGTGGCTCAAATCAAAGCGGAACTCGAGGCGATGAGAGAAAAACTTGATCGAGAGACCACAGATTCCAACTCGGAAGGCAAAGACTGACACGAGAGGAGTAGACAATGAAACCGTGCATAAGAATATTGACAGTTATGGTAGCGCTTTCGTTGGCCACAGCGAAAGTATCCTTCGGGAGTGATCAGCCAACGCCGGCGAACGCCAGTCCACCCGTCGGCGAGCAAATCAATTGGCAGGTGATTTCAAGCGGCGGAAGCCGATCCGCTTCGGC
>JBGAWZ010000096.1:0-6205 GCA_044227335.1 Candidatus Zixiibacteriota bacterium
ACCGACCTGTCGCTCAAATGAGTGTCCGGATTTGTGGCAGTAACAGGCGGGTGTCATGACAAGACCGATACCGTCTTGTGCGCGCCGCGCCAGGTAGGCGATCTCCTCGGGAGAAAAAGAACCGTCGAGTTCACCGGAAATCGTAGTCATCGGCGCCATGACCAGCCGGTTGCGCAGGGTCAAGTTGTCTGAAACGGTCAGTGGCTCAAACAGATGGTCGTACATCAGCGGGTTACTGGTGTTTCCGCACAAGTATCCGGGCATTCAGCGAAGTCAACTCCAGGGCGCTGTCGCGACGCTCGCCGTTGGCGCCTCGTAACAAAAAGCGGAGATCGTAATTGCCAACTGAACGGTCGAACGTCATCGAATCCTGCGGAATCTGTCGAGGGTTATCCATGCGATACAGCTCTACCACTCGCTGTTTGATGTCGACTGCCACTGTATCCCAAACCGCGCTACCGGTGCTCTTGAGTGACGCTTGAATCGTCGACGACTTTGGCGGTACCCGCAGTGAAATCGAGTCGCCGTTGAATACAAAATATTGTGCGGAGTCGACACCCCTACTGCCGGGATATTCGAAGCTCAACAGACGATCATATCCTGCAATGTCGAGGGTGTACGGATCCTCTACCCAGAGCGACACCCACTTGCCTTCATTCCCATAGTATCGCGACCAATTGAAATCAAACCCGAACATAGCGGCCACGGTGTCATTGGCGGAGTAGCGAGTGTAGTTTGAATCGAATGTCCTTTGGACCGGTGCGAGCTCGCTATCGGAGAGCCAGCGGCGGAAGACCGACGGCCCGTGGGCTTCGTTGAGGTACGCAATTACACTGCTCATCTCGCGGCGTTGTTCCAGTGGAATCTCGGTAGCCGGCTTGGCAACGGCGCCGTCTTTCCAGATTCCATTGGCCACGAGCATCTCTTCAAGTCGCGACACCTGGCTCCAGCAGGATATTGACGATGCCGAAATCGGGCCATACGCTGACATTGCGGCAAGCACCACCAGCACAATCGGAATAAGGCGGATATCTTTGCGTTTTGAGAAAATGAAGTAGAGGACAACAAGCGAAAGGCCAATCGAGAGCGCCAGCACCACATACCGCGGCTCGGTGACACCGTAGTCGGCAATGCGGCGGCGTATCGCCAAGAAGAGCATGATTGTCAACGGCACAAGTAGCCGGAAGAACCAATTGCCAAACTTCCCGATCCACCTGCTTCCCTCTCGCTCGCGAAGCGGATGAAGCAGTAGAAGCGCAAGGGTCCCGACAACCGCATACCAAAGGACCATCTGCGACACCCACCCTTTGGGCCAGTTCCACTCAAAGATGATCTTTAGTTCATATGCGAACAAAATGACAAAGTAGAGGCCGACCAGCGGCAAAAGCACATACTGAGAAAATATCTTGAGTCCGGCCGGGTATTCGTCGCTGGCCTCAAGCGCGGAATAGTCAGAGGGTACAAGCGCGAGAAATATCCAGGTGTTGACCAGACCGGCCATCAGCATCCACAGCTCGGCGTAGGTGTCGCCGTCGACGTCAAATCCGAACAGATAATCAGCGGCGGCCAGTGCGATACAAAATCCGATAAATAAGGCGGCGGAATAAAACGCGGCCGTGAGAAATCTCAAAAGGAGTGATTTGTTGTACTGCCAAAAGCCGTTGCTGGCGCCTCTTTGCAGAAAGGGACCAATCGCCACAAAGAAATGCAGACCAACCAGAAGAATGGCATGGCGAATGGCAAAGTGTGTGGGGTGGAAAATATCCTTGGGGAGCGAGAAGAAGTAGCCGACCAAAGTAGCCACGCCAATGAATTGCGCGGCCATCCGTATTGTATTTGACCAACGGTACCGCTCGCCCATAGTAACCAAAGCGATAAACAGCGGAAGCCCCAGTGACATGGTCGCAACGAGGTTTAATAGTGGCGACGGCTGGTCGTACTGGCGATTTTCAGCAATGATCACCGCTGTGATCGCGCCGACGGCCGCGCACAAAAGAGCCAGCGGGAATCGCCGGGCGGCAGTAACAGCGCCTTCAAGCAATCGGTCGATTGACGGTAACAGTTTGAACGTTTTCATTTTCGTCTTCTCCTGAATAACCGATAGTATCCGCCACATTGCGTATTCATAGCAAGCCTAAAACAGGTCGGTGCCACACATCATTCCCGGCACGCTGACCTTGCTCGAAGCAACTCCGCACAGTATATTCGAATCGATTTCGAGACATCAACTTATCAAATTGAACACGGAGGAAGTCAGATGAACCGCCGCATGATTCTTCTCACCATCTGTTTGGTATTGGTGGGCGTAGTAGCAATGGCCACTGATCCTGAACCCTGGTTTGACCTGCAGAACTGCGCCTTCTGCAAGCAGATCGCCGCTCAGCCAGGTCTGGCCGAGCAGTTCAACCATGAGTATCACATGTTGCATAACGGTGTGATGTCGATCACTCATGTCGGCAAGGAATACAAAGACGCCTTTGCCAAAGCCCAGCAGGGGATGAAGGATGTGATCCAGGAAATGCAGACCGGGAAAGATGTGAAAATGTGTCGGCATTGTTCGACGCTCGGCTCGTTTTATCAGCTGGGTGTAATGCCTGACCAGATTACTCGCGGTGAGGACATCATTGTCGTCTACACGTCGAGTGACACAGCGACAGTCCGCAAGCTTCAGGAATTCGGCAAGAGCTCCGCCGACGCCTTAGCGTCGATGGCGAAGGAGAAGAACGCCAAGTAGTCGCGACCGTGGATCATCATGATTTGAGAAACGCCGGGATGCAACCCCGGCGTTTTTTTGATGGCTTGCAGGTTTACAGAACCATGCAGTTGACAGATAGATGGTGTAATTGGTATACTTAACTATGTTTAGGATGTCTTGAGTACTTAAGGTGCATCCACTGGGTGGAGGAATTGATGGGGACTCGAAGGACATGGGTTTGGCTGCAGATTCTCGTCATTGTCTTTAGTTCGTCTGCGGGGGCACAACCCAAATGGGTCAAGGAGTCGATGGATGATTTCCGTTCGGCCAAGACAGAAAAACAGTTTGGGGCGCTGATATTGAATCACACGAGTGACTATAAGATCGGTTCGAACAGGACCGTGACCGGGCGACACCGGCTGGCGATGGCGATCACTGGAGCCGAGGGATCGGATCGCGCCGTTTTTTCATTTGTCGTGAACTCAATGGTTCGTGTCACTGACTTCAAAGGCTGGCGACTGAGGCCGACCGGCAACGTCACCACACTCAGTTCGCGCGATCTTGTGCAAATAGCGATGCCTGCTGATCCGGGAGAATATTACGAAGATCGCGTGACTCTGGCCCGATTCGAGCATGTATCGATGGGCGATATCGTCGCATATGAATGGACCGAAGACAACAAGGACACACTGACATCGGGACATCTCAGATTTGTGTTTCAGGAAGACCTTCCTGTTCTTAAAGCCCGTGTTGCGGTTGGTGTGCCCCCTGAATGGGAAATAGACTTTGCAGGACGAGGCACCGACGCATTTCGCGTCTCCACAACCAGCGGTGGATGGGCAATGTCGGCGGAAAACTTGCCGGGTCGAGCCAAGGAAGGGCTCAGTCTACCGAGCCGTCAGCTCTCTCGTATTGTGCATATCGTCTGCTTTGATCCGGCCAATAGCACCGAGAAGTCGGGTAGCTGGGCCAGATCGGCCGCCTGGGCGCGGCGCGCCCTCGACGAAGCGGCCGCACCTGACGATAGCATTCGCGCGGTAACCACTGCAGTGGTGGGCTCAATGACCGGCAACGATGAGCGAGTCAAGGCGATAGCGGAATTCGTTCAACGAGAAATCCGATATGTGGCGCTTGAGATAGGTCCCGGAAGGTTTGTGCCGCGCGACGCAACCGCGGTTTTGCGGAAACGGTATGGGGACTGCAAAGACAAAGCGACTCTCATGCGCGCCATGCTGGCAACGGTAGGAATACCATCTGTCGCTGTGTTGGCATCAGCCACTGATTCTGTTCTTTCATCCTTACCCTCTCCATTCCAGTTTAATCACTGTATCGTCGGAATACCAAAGTCCACAACGTTTCAACCCACGTCGCTTGTCGATGCCTCAGTTTCTGATTGGACGTTTTTCGATCCGACCGACGAAGCTACTCCCTGGGGAAAACTACCGCTTCGATTGAGCGGGAGCGCCGTTCTACCTTGCGCAGATGAAGCAACCATCTCATTAGTCGAATTGCCGACGAGGTCACCAGAGGAGAATAGCATTGAGTTTCGTGCCAGGGCAGAGCTGGACTCCGCCGCGAATATTTCGATGGCGTGTACGGTTCTTTACTGTGGAGCCGCATCTTATACTCGCAAATATCTGGAGACGACGATCTCACCGGAACAGCGAAATGAGTCATTGGTCAGATCCTTTGCCTCGGGTATTACACGGCCGGTGGTTTCAGACTATCGGGTGCGTTTCAACAACGACACAACCGAGGTCGCTCTCCGGGTTTCAGGAGTTGCGACCGTCAGTCGGGCAGGTAACATGGTGTTGCTTAAGGCGAATCTCTTTCGCCCGGATCAACCGATGGTGACAATATCGGGGGAGCGCAGTTCGCCACTCTACTTTGGAGAAGTGGGTAAAGTCACCACAAAGATAAGCTGGGTGCTGGATTCGGGTTGGCAAGTGCGCGACACACCTGATCCAATCGTGGATTCGTGCTCGATCGCGAGCATCTGCCAGGTGGTAGATACGGCCGGTCAAGACGTCACCATTACCACAATTGAAACATATACAGGCGCGGCGATTTCTGCGCCGGGGTTTGCCGGAATCGGTCCTTTTGTGAGGAAGCGAGGGGAATTGCTCGGCGCCCGACTGGCTTTGGCAAGGAGATGAGTGGGATATGCACACTGCAAAATCGGTCAGTCTGTTAGTAGTTCTCGTAGCATTGGCTCTTCCCGGCCTGGTCACCGCCAAACGGGCGCAGAAGGAGAAGCCGTTTGAATGGCGGAAAGTCGATTCCGCTGATTGGGCGGTGACCCCGGACTCTACCAAGAAGATATCATCCGCCGCTGTGATTTTTGAGTGTGTAACACTGGATGACTCACTCATTAACAAAGACAGAGCGGTCAGAACCATTTATCGCCGACTTCGCATTCTCAATACCGATGGCAGAAAGTTCGGAGACATTGAGGTTCCTCTCTTTGCAGAAGACCAGCGAGTGGTGGCAATCCATGCGCGATCTGTGCAACCAAACGGCGATACCAGTGGATTGCGACCGGATGATATTGTCGAGAGGGTTGTCGTGCAAATTGGCGGCGAGAAAGTGAAACAGAAACGATTCTCTATACCCGGCATTACTGACAATTGCATTGCCGAATATATGATTCAAATAGTCACGGACGATCCCACGGGCCGATGGGGATACCAGTCCGAATTGCCGCTTCTGCGGGGAGAGCTTCGCTGGAAGTACTTTACGTATGACACAATCTCCGACGCGCAAAGATACGGTAAGTGGGTGAATAATTACCTGCGCTTCTTGCGGGACCGATTCACCACTCCCGGATTTGTTTGGTACCGTGCAGACGAGCAAAAACGAGTCATGTTGGTTCCGGAAGTCAATCCGCGAGAATATCTGTTTGAAGTTTGGAATGTCCCGCCACTTGCCGATGAACCTCAGTCCCCCTCGCGGTCGGAGGTGCAGTCGCAGTTATTTCTGTTTTATAGTCGCAAGGATCACGCTTCGCTTTTCTGGGTCGAGCAATCCAAGTATGTGAAGGTGATCGATTCGGTGTTTACATCCAAAAATGCAAGACTGAAAAAAACCGCGGCCCGGTATTCCGGTCTTGAAAGCGACGGCGAAAAGGTGATGGCCGCCTATCAGTGGGTGCGCGACTCAATCAAGAATCTCAGCTACCGGCTGGCCAGCGAAATAGCCGATTCAGTGGAGCAGATTCCGGCATGGAAAATCAAGGATAACAACACTGTTGACGATGTGATCAAACGCGGGTATGGTGATCGGGCAGACATCAATCTGACTTTTTGCGCGCTATTGCGCGAGTTGGGAGTGGGCGCCTACTTTGGCTACACTCAGGATCGGGATCGACGCCCATTCATGAAAGACGCAAAAGTCTGGCAGTTCAACCGTTCGATCATCGCGGTCTCGCTTGACAGTGTTACGCTTGGGTTCTTCTCGCCCGGTGAGCCGTACACTTCCTTTGGGACTGTTCCCTGGTTCAATGAGGGCTGT
>JBGAWZ010000097.1:0-6203 GCA_044227335.1 Candidatus Zixiibacteriota bacterium
GACGAGCGTTTGGCGCCGATCTTCGGTGGCCGTAAGAAGGTCTCCATGTTTGAAATGACCAAGCTGGTCTCCAAGCATCTGAAGTAACCTTCCGCTTTCTTGGTAAATAAACAGGCCGGCCCTCGCCGGTCTGTTTTTTTGTCTCTACTCAGCTCCACGAAACACTTGCCGACCCCCGGTGACTGCCGTAGTTTGATCCGGCGCACAGTCACCTGGCAGTGGAAACACCTATGACCAAACGGACTTCCAACTCTACGCTCCTGCATCTATTAGCCAAACTCGATCAGCTCAAGACAGAGTTCGACCCTGCCTCACAAAAAGCAAAGGTGCGGCTGATTTCTAAACTTCGCGGGATACCAATTGTCAAAGCCGATCAATTAGAAAAGTACCACGACCTCCTTTGTTTTCTAAGGGCATACCCTGATTCGCCGGCGATCCTGGAACAGGCCGAGCGGCAACTGATCGAATTTGCGGGAAGAATCGAAAAGTTCAAGCGCCACACAGGCGACGATTCCGCCTCCGATCTGGCTGATTCCGGAATTGTCGGGACTTCGTCGAGCAACACTTTCAGCTACGACCTGACCCGTGCCATTTCTAACTGGTATCCGGGCAGTGTCGATATCGAGTGGGAAGAATACAATCAGAGCGACAGCGCCAATTTACTGTCGTTTCTTCCGCTACTGGTCGCTTGGCAGGAAAACGATGCCTTCGACAACGATCCGAACTTCGATCCGCGGGCCTGGCTTACTTCGGCCATCTCGAATTTGCGACCGACCACACTGTCGGTCTTACTACATTTGCTTGAAGAGTCCAAATTCGATCACGCCACTTGCCGCGCCTTCTTTGAAAACGCCCAGATCCCGATCAAATGGACACTCACCAATTCCCCGGCTTCCCGCACGCTTCGCCGCGTTCCGGCTCAGAGACTATTCTTTCAATCGGAGCCGATCAGAGGACGCACCCGTGATCTCCGTGCCGATCTTGCGCGCCGGGCTCGAAAATTGCAGAAACTGACCCGGCAAGAGGGGGAGCGGTATGTCCGCACCATTAAAGAAGTACTCGGTGTTCGCGTGCGTGAACTCTTTCCGTTGATCGGTTCCAATCCAGCCGAGGTTTATCGATACTCCCCCGGACGGGGGATTGAGATCATCATCTACGGCAACAATCCGGACATACGCCTTCCGCTCGGGTGAATCATCGTTCATTATCGAAAACTTTTTCCACCTGTTTGTCGCCCATTTCGGTGCCCGCGTTTTGCTGGTTAGGTCGTATCAGGTCGGCGATGATAACCCTGAGGCGATTGAATCCGGCTCTTTTTGGTTTTACTACAAACTGGGTTTCCGACCGGTCAAACCCCGAGTTCGAAAACTGGCCGATATCGAGGCCGCCAAGCTCGCCCGAAAAAAAGGATTACGTACACCCGAACCGATGCTCAAGCGGCTGGCCAAAAGCGATGTGTTTTTCGTGCTCGATCCGGCCAATTCAGGCGAGTATGCCGAATTATCGTTGTCCAATCTGGGATACGCAGTTGGCCACCACATTCGCGACCGCTATAAGAGTAACCGACCAGAGGCAGTCGCCCAGTCCGTAAATCGTGTGGTGAAAATCCTGAAGTTGACCGGCATATCGAAGTGGACCGAATCTGAAAAAGCGGCGCTGGAGCGCTTGGCGCCGCTCATCTGCTGTATTCCCGATCTGGCCAAATGGTCAACTGCCGACCGAAAATTGCTGGGACAAATTGTCCGGGCCAAAGGCGCCACTAGCGAACGCGGTTATCTTATGCTCTCGCTCCGTCACCCTCGATTCGAACGGGCTATGCGATCGCTCGCCGAGGTTACCCGGCCACCCGAAAGTGTTGAATGATCTCAATTCAAATCATAGTTCACAAGGATCAACATATATGAACCCCCCAAAATCGTTATTCACCCATCTGCTTGTCGCCGGTGTGCTTTGCACGCTCATTTGCTCGGTGGTCACTGCCGGATCCATTCCGCCACCACCGCCCACGCGCGTTGACGGAGTCGTCGACACTATTCACGGTGTCCCCGTCGCCGATCCGTATCGCTGGCTCGAAGACCAGAATTCTGCCGAGACCCGCGATTGGATCGACGCCCAGAACGCCTACTCACGCTCACTACTCGACACCATCACCGGGCGCGACAAATTGAGGGAACGATTTGCCCAGCTCCTCAAAATGGATCAATGCTGGGTGCGAAAATTCGCCGGCGACACTTATCTGTTGTCAAAGCGCAAGGCCGACGACGCCTTTTCATCTATCTACCTTCGAAAAGGCGCTAAGGGAGAAGACCAGCTCCTGCTCAATCCCCTCACACTGAGTAGTGACTCGACTGTTACGCCGGGAATCGCTGATCTATCCATCGATGGCTCTCTCTTGGCTTACAGCCTCCGACACGGCGGCGAAGACGAAACGGTCGTAAAATTCAAAAGTCTTACCACACGAACAGACATGCCCGACTCTCTTCCTCGGGCCTTGTATTTCGGAATTGATATTTCCGCCGACAATTCGGGGGTCTACTTTGGCAGAGCAACCGAGGCAGGGCCGCGCGTCGGGTATCACAAATTCGGCACCGACAATACCTCCGATCCGATCATCTTCGGCGATCAATTCGACAAGGAATGGGAGATGGGCATCAGTCTTTCGGTTGGCGGCCAATATCTTGTCGCGGTCTTTTTTAAGGGATCATCCGGCGACCAGTCGGAAATTTACATTAAAGATATTTCAACCGATGCCCCCTTTGCCACAGTAGTGAAAGGAATGCCGGCTCGGTTCGAGCCGATTGCGGCCAAAGATAAACTGTACATCAAGACAAATTGGGAAGCCCCCAACAGCCGTCTGATGATGGTCGATTTTGCATCGCCGGGAATCGAAAACTGGAAAGAAGTCATTTCCGAATCCCCGCTTGTCTTTGAGGACGCCCAGCTCGCCGGCGGTATGATTTTCGCCAAATACTTAGACAGCGCCAAAGCACGCGTGAAAGTCTTCTCCGCGACTGGCACCTTCTTGCGCGACTTGGCTCTCCCGGCACTCGGCATGGTTGGTTCGGTCATCGGTGAATGGGAATCCGATCAGCTCTTTGTCACCTTCGGTTCCTTCACCTATCCCTGGACTCAATTTCGCTACGACCTCAAGAGCTGGCAGTCGACAGTGTTTGAAAGAGTGAATGTCCCGCTCGACCCTGAAAAGTTTGTCGTCAAGCAGGTCTGGTTTACCTCCAAAGACGGCACATCAGTTCCGATGTTCGTTGTCCACGCCAAAGATCTTCAGCTCGACGGCAACCGCCCGGTGTACATGACCGGCTACGGCGGGTTCAATGTCGCCATGCCACCCATGTTCAGCCAGTGGGCCATAGTGTGGATGGAACACGGGGGAGTCTATGTACTTCCGAGTTTGCGCGGAGGTGGTGAATTCGGAGAAGCATGGCACACTTCCGGCATGCTCGACAAAAAGCAAAACACCTTCGATGATCTCTATGCCGGAGCCGAATGGTTGATCGCCAACAAGTACACCAATCCCTCGCGGATCGCGGTCGAAGGCGGTTCCAACGGCGGCTTGCTTGTCGGAGCCGCAATCACTCAGCGCCCCGATCTGTTCGGCGCAATTATCTGCACCTATCCGCTTTTGGATATGATCAGGTACCACCAATTCATGGTCGCCAAATACTGGGTGCCCGAATACGGTTCCTCCGATGACCCCGCACAGTTTGAATACCTCCTGAAGTATTCGCCGTATCACAATGTCAAGAAAGGGACCAACTACCCGGCGGTCCTGTTTGAAACCGGCGACGCCGACACTCGTGTTGCCCCCCTGCACGCGCGAAAAATGGCCGCGCTGGTGCAGGCCCAAAGCGGATCAGACAAGCCGGTCATCCTGCTTTACGACACAAGAGCCGGCCACTCAGGAGGCAAGAGTTACGACAAAATCATTGACGGCTTAGTGGATGAGTTTAGTTTTCTATTCTGGCAACTCCACATGAACAACTGAATTCGGGTCGCGATAAGTCGTTTATCAACAGGCCGGTATCTGCAGTGGCGGACCGGCCCGTTTTTTTGGTAAATAGCTGACAATATCTACCGTATATTCGTGGCCGGAAAAGGACTTGAACTTTGCGGCGCTGACCTGTTCTTTATAGACTGTGAAATAGTTCACAAACCTGACTACTGGAGTCGATTACATTATATGTCTGTCATCCGTCCCTTTCGCGGCCTGCGGGTCAGGCCCGATCTTGCCGCTCTGGTCACCTCGCCGCCATATGATACCATGTCCACTTCCGAAGCCCGCGTCATGGCGGGCGGGAATGCGGATTCATTTCTGCGCATTGACAAGCCGGAAATTGAGTTTGAGGATTCTTTCAACCCGTACGATCCAACAGTCTACGCCCGGGGAAAAGACAACCTCGCCGATTTCCAATCGCGTGGCGTGCTTGTGCGCGACAACACTCCTTGCCTGTATCTGTATCGCCAGACGATGGACGGCCGCCGTCAGACCGGACTCCTGGCGCTGACTTCAGTCGCCGAATACAATGCCGGCAAGATCAAAAAGCACGAACACACCCGGCCTGAAAAAGTGAACGACCGGGCCAATCATATTATTTCCTCAAATTCGCAGGCTTCGCCGGTACTGTCGACTTTCAAATGGAACGCCGAGGTCGCGGCCGTATTCACTGCTGTTCAATCCAGTGCACCGATGATCGACTTTGTCTCAAGCGACCAGGTCCGGCATGAGTTCTGGGTAATTAGCGACTTGCCGACTGTGCAGAATCTCGTCGAGATCTTCGAGAACAAAGTAGAGTGTCTGTACATCGCCGACGGTCACCACCGGTCTGAGGCCGCCTCCGAAGTTTGCCGTCGGTTCAAAGAGAAAAATCCGCACCACACCGGCAACGAACCGTACAATTTTTTTCTCAACGGTCTGTTTGCTGATCGCGAGTTGTTTATCATGCCGTACAACCGCGTCATTCGCGATCTGAACGGCCGTACAATTTCAAGTTTGCTTAGCGAAGCCGCTCCCAAGTTTGAAATCGAGTCTACGACCTCGCCGACCTTCGCCACACCAACATCGCAACACCAGTTCGGGCTCTATGCCGATGGAAAGTGGTACTGCCTGAAAACCAAGCCGGGAAGTTTCGATGTACACCACCCGGTGAACAGTATCGACGCCGCCATTCTTTCCGACAATTTAATCGCGCCGATCCTTGGTGTTGCCAATCCCCGCACCGATAAGCGAATCGATTTCGTCGGTGGCATTCGCGGAGTAAAAGAGCTTGAGCGGCTGGTCGACTCCGGACAATTCAAAATTGCATTCTCACTTTATCCGACTTCGATTTCACAGCTGTTGACAGTCGCCGACGCCGGCGAAGTCATGCCTCCCAAGTCAACCTGGTTTGAACCCAAATTGCGTAGCGGACTGGTGGTCAATCTTTTGTCTGATTGAATCCCCCCGCAGAAAGTAGCCTGAGCATATGCTAATTTTGATTTCCGATGCCTTCGATCCGACTCTCCCGGATATTCTGGCCAAATATGGCGAAGTCACTTCCGATAAATCCCGGTTGGCCGAAGCCAACGTGGTACTGATCCGGAGCAAAACGAAGGTCACCAAAGAGTATGTCGACTCGGCGCCAAAGCTCAAGATGGTTGTGCGCGGGGGAGTGGGCCTTGATAATGTCGATGTCCCGTACGCCCAGTCCAAAGGCGTCATGGTATTCAACACCGCCGAGGCCTCAACCCTCGCCGTTGCCGAACTCGCTTTTGCCCTGATGATTGCCTTGCCCAATCAAATCACGCGCGCCGATGCTTCCATGCGCGAAGGGAAATGGATCAAAGCCGACCTGCATCGCACCGAATTGTCAGGCAAGACTCTTGGCATTTTGGGCATGGGCCGTATCGGAACGGCATTAGCTCTTCGCGCGCGGGCATTTCGTATGCGCGTACTGGCTTGGCACCCCGATGTCTATTTCTCCGACTTCGCTGAAATAGTTCCGACTCTCGAGGAAACTGTCGGCGCCTCGGACTACATTTCGATGCACGTCCCGCTGTTGGATTCAACAAAAGGACTGATCAACAAGAAGACGCTCGCTTGGTTCAAAGACGGCGCCTATCTTATCAACACCGGCCGCGGCCAGTGTGTGATCGAAGAAGATGTAGTCGAGTCGCTCAAATCCGGCAAGCTCGGCGGATTTGCCACC
>JBGAWZ010000098.1:0-6159 GCA_044227335.1 Candidatus Zixiibacteriota bacterium
GAAGTGATCGGGTCAGCTATTGCCCTGAATCTGCTCTTCGGTTTACCTTTGGTCATTGGCGTTTTTCTGACTGTGATTGATGTGATGGTCGTGCTTCTGTTGCAAAACAAAGGGTTTAGGTTAATTGAGAGCATGGTAGCCGGCCTGATTTTTACGATAGGGCTTTGCTTTGCCTATGAGCTAGTCGTCTCACAGCCTTCGATTGCCGGTATTTTCGGCGGCCTGTTGCCGAAAGTGGAGATCGTTGTTAATCCTGATATGCTCTACATCGCCATCGGAATTCTGGGTGCGACGGTCATGCCGCACAATTTGTATCTGCACTCCAGCATTGTACAGACGCGTTCATTCTCGCGCGACGACTCCGGCAAGAAAATGGCGATCAAATTTGCCGCGATCGACTCAACGGGCGCGCTTCTGTTCGCCTTCTTTATCAATGCCGCCATTCTCATTGTCAGCGCGGCCGCCTTCCACGGCACAGAGTACCAAAATGTTGCCGACATCAACGATGCCTACAAACTTCTCACACCAGTGCTGGGTGCGACCCTGGCCAGCACACTGTTCGCCATTGCGCTCTTGGCTTCCGGACAGAATTCAACTCTAACCGGTACCATGGCCGGCCAAATTGTCATGGAAGGATTCTTAGATCTCCGGCTTCGACCGTGGATTCGTCGCTTGCTCACCCGCATGGTGGCCATTGTGCCGGCGGCGTTAGTGGCCGGATTCTACGGCGAGCATGGGATGGGGGATTTGCTCATCTTAAGTCAGGTCATTCTTTCCCTTCAATTGGGGTTTGCGGTTGTTCCGTTGATTGTCTTTACGTCAAGCGAGGCCAAAATGGGACGGTTCACCAACGGCATGCTGCTCAAAATCACGGCTTGGCTAATTGCCTCCGTTATCATATCATTAAACGCCTACCTGTTGTTCGCCACTGTGAAGGGTTGGCTTGAGTAAACGATATGTACCAGCATATTCTTATAGCGCTTGAGAATTCACCTACCGACGAAGCAATTCTCAATCACATCCGTCCGCTCTATAAACTCACCGGCGCCAAGCTGGCGCTGATCCATGTCGCCGACGGCTTCGTAGCGCGCAACCAGGACCGTTTCAATCTCGAGGACTCTGAAGAAATCCGCAAAGACCGCGAGTATCTTGAGCAAACGAAAGTCATGCTCGAAAAGGACGGCGCGATTGTCGAGGCGATTTTGGCCAGAGGCGACCCACCCACGCAGATCGTTGCTTGCGCGCAAAATATCGGGTGTGATCTCATTGCGATGTCCACCCACGGCCACAAGTTTTTCGGCGATTTGATCTTCGGCTCGGTGGCTACAGCCGTGCGGCATATGACCGATATTCCCGTTTTGCTGGTACCCGGCCGCAAGAAAAAGTGACTTTCGTGAACTGATGTCTCGCCCGGGGCTTTTCAAGTACGTTGCCATTCTTTCCTCGCGCCAGGCGCGCCGGCCAACTGGTGAGAGTGAATGGGTGCGACAGACTACCACTGCCGTTGCCGAGTTGAAAAAGAGGGGATACGGCCTCGTGTCATCGGTCGGACTTTCCACCTGGGACCTGGCAACCTCGCTTGCTTCAATTCACCAAATTCCTTTGCGACTGCTGATTCCAGGTGACTCGGCGGAGAATTGCGCGCACAGATCTTGCGAAATCTCGTCCGATTTCGAGCTGAGCCGTGATTTGGTTGATTTCATTCCGATCCTTGCCGACAGTCCATCGAGGGAGCAGTCGATGATCTTGCGCGATCAGAGTGTCATCGATCAAGTCGACGAGCTTTGGCCGGTGAGTATCAGACGGGGTGGCAAAATGTCGTCAGTGATTGAGACAGCATCAGGCAAGGGCATTGCGATCGATCGCCAATTTGAAATTGGGTATTCAGTCCGACCTCCCGTCCTGAAATACACAGTGGATCCTTCGCGCCTGTCGCCGAGTATTCGCAATATGACATCGCAATATCTGGTTCACTGGACCAGAACATCAAACCATCCCTGGCCCGGCGAACGCCCAATCGACTACTGGATATCGGTCTTATCGTCCACCAACTATTGCCGATCTGCATTCGAGACTCTCAAGCGCATTCTCTCGACGAAATGTATACAAGCGTCCAATCGGCATATGCCGGCCGGATACAGGACCGTTGCCTTTTCGGGCTTGTCTCCGATCGAAGTGCTTCCGCTCATGCGATGGCGAGCGCGCTACGGGGAGATGTCGTTCGAACCATACGGTATCGGAATCCGATTTGAGTCGGCAATGGCTCAGCACATCCTGCCGGTATCCTACGTTCAATCGCACGGCCCCACCTGCGCCACGCCGTGGCTGTGCCAGACGATTGGCTCCAAGACCGATTGGCGCGCCGAACGCGAGTACCGCCATCTGGAGAATCTTGATTTGAAACAAATATCCGGAGATGACCTGATTGTCTTCACGCTTGAAAAAAGCGAAGCCGACACAATCAGCCGGGATTTCGGCCTGAAGGCCGTCTCATTCTATTGACGATCGAAAGTTCGCTTAAGGACAGCTTGGCAGTGGCGTCAGCGTGATGTACAGATAATCGATCAGCGCAGTCAGATCGCCGATATCAATCGGCGCTCCACTGTCCATCTCCGCGGCATCAGGACAGCAAAGCGGCGTCAGACTGATATACAGATAATCAATAAGGCGAGTCAGATCGGCGATGTCGACATTTCCACCGCTGTCGCAGTCGATATTGCCGGTTGTTCCCTTACAGCAGTGCCAGGGTACGTTTATTGTCGCGCGGTCGGCGATTGCCTTGATCCCCGCTAAAGTGGCCGATCCCATAATCGCAAAACCAACGGTGTCAGCCGACCCAGCCGCGATAGTCAACGGCCCGGCAGTCACTACCTGAAAGAGCTGATTCTGCTGGCTAGCCAGCGAATCGGTCGGATCGAATCCAAAGTTAAGCGACTGGTATTTCTCGTAGGTCGCGTATCCGTTGCCGCCGAAGAAGGGAATCTCAGCGATGTCATCATACTTGGCGGTCATGGCCGACGCCAACGGGCCGTCGATTACTTTGCATCCCCGGAAAGTGCTCAGAGTCGCGCCATTATCATAGGCGATCCAGGACACCGAATCGGCGTTTTCAAATCCGCCGGCGTTTGACGTGTAATTTCCGCAGTCCCAATCGAAATACAGACCAACCAGCAAATTTGAAATAGTCGCACCGGAGGTGTTGCGAAGAACATACCGAATGCTCACAAAATCATCGTTGGGAGCGGCTTGTGCGTACGAATCCTGTGTGATCTCCACTCCGATCGGATTATTGGTGCCGTAGTCGGCAAAAACCGAATGAGATTCCTGCGCCGCCAGCACCCCGGGAGCGGAGTAGACCATGTCGCCGCCGGGGATAACTTTGAAATCCTGATCGGGTTTGTCAATGAAACTGTGAACAGCAGTGGAGACTTTGGAAAGCCCCGTGCCGATCATCAGCCCCCCTTCAAAAAGATCATTGTTGGTCGATGGAAGTTGCTGATACCCGGCGCCGCCAAAATTGGCAAGCGATCCTGCGCCTCCACCTAAAAGTCCGTAATTGGATAGCGAGAATTTGAGCTTGGAAGTTACATGTGTGGCAAATCCCGTTGCTGGCGGCTCACCAATTTGAAAATACAGCTTTGATGGGACAATAAAGCCGCCGTCGGCGGTAATCTGAAAATCCAGTGAGATCAATGTGCCTTCGACTGCATTTGCCGCAACCGTCACCTGAATATTGCTTGCCGACCAGTTGGTATCGCCGGCAACTATGGTACCAAAGGAGATTGAACCGTTGACAATCGAAAGCCGTGGGTCAGAGCTGGTGATCTGCCCTGTTACGCTGGTAGCGGCAACTGTTCCTCGGTTCTGCACGATCACCGGTGCATTGAATGTTCCGCCCGCCGGCACGACCGGATGAGGAAATCCCCAGACTCGTAGATTCGGTGTCGCTGGGTTGGCAGGAAGAGCCGCCAATGCGGCCTGGCAATCGATCTCGCCCCACCCCCACGAATTGTTTGGTACCGCCCCCGAATTGGTTCGCTTCGTGCTGTTCAAGATAGCCGTCTTGATATCTGCAACCGTGGCATTCGGATTCTTCTGTCGCAGTAGCGCAACCAATCCGCTCACATGCGGAGTCGCCATCGAAGTCCCGTGAAGGATCGTGGACGTAGTCCCCGGATAGCTTGACCGGATATTGAATCCCGGCGCGGTAACATTCGGTTTGACATGGCCATTGCACGACGACGGCCCCCGCGACGACTGTAGCCACATGGTGGGCGAGGCAGGTGTGGTATAGATATCGGTGGCGCCGACCGCGAAGCAGTCAATTGAATCGTTGTCGCGGACGGCCGGGACACGAATAGTCAGGGCGTTTGATCCTTCGTTTCCGGCCGCGAAAATATTGACGATTCCGAGCGCTTCGGTGTTATCGATAGCATCAAAGAACAAATCAGCGCACCCAAGTTTGCTGTACCCCCAGCTGTGATTAACGACATCAGGCAGATCATCTACAGTATTCGGGTCGCCATCAGGATCAGCCACCCAATCAAAGGCGTCCAACAGTGATGAACCCGAACGGTCGATCACTGCCGCGGCAATCCATTTCGCTTCCGGCGCGACACCAATAGTGTCGTTGGTTACCGAGTCGCGCCCCAGCGCAATACCGGCCACATGAGTGCCGTGCTGAGGAAAACTTCCGCTGACCACCTGCGGATACTTGGTGTGTGTCACCGGATCGAACCAGCAAGCGGCCGAATCGGCGTTGTTCCCTTTCCAGCGAGATTTCAGCGCCCGATGCGCGCCGTCAACACCCGTATCAAAAATACAGATTACCCGTCCGGCGCCGGTATACCCAAGCGCCCATGCCTGCGGTGCCTTCACATATTTGATGTTGGTGTAGGTAGTGTCCGGCGAGGCGACCGCCGTCAATTCCTCGCGCGGTGTTACCAATTCAACCTGCGGCACTGCATACACAGTGCCCACGTCTGTCCGTGCCGCCAAAGTTGCCAATTCAGTTGGTCTGATTCTGGCCTCAATGATATTGGAAACCCAGTGCGCTCTTACATTTTGAGCCCGCCCGGTCTGTTCAAGCGCAGAAAGCGCGGTCAGTACGCCTCTTTGTGATTCCTCGGTGACGGTCCTCAATTGGCCGTGCGCATACCGGTACCGGTCGGCCCGGCTTTGTGCCGCTGTCGCGGCTTCTGCCGCAATTCTGCGGCCGTTGGCCGAAGTCGCAGGTTTGATCCAGATGTCGATCTTCTCGCCCTGAGGGAGGGCCATGACTTGTTGTCGTAACTCTGGCGAGATCTCTCCGGCCATAACCGAGCCGAAAATCGAGAAGCAGAGTACTCCGAATACTAAGTATGATTTTGAACGCATAGGTATCTCTAAGACGTATATATCGGCGCCGATGTCAATTCCCTGTGGTGACCACCGGCTCCGGTAGTGTAACCAGCCGGCCGCTACATAAGTTCACGGACGTCAATCTACCAAAAGATAACTCCCGGCTTGTTGTTTTCCAATCGACTCTTTAGATTCCGGTGAAACTGTCTATCCGGGAGTGTAACATATGATCGATCAACTTGCCTCTTTAGACCCGCAAACTCTACGCGGAATGCTCGACGATTTCGCCAAAAACTGGCTGGCCCACGACGGTCTCTGGTTTCAGGCGATCGAACAACACGCCGGAATGGACACCGCGATTGAGCTGGACCGTCAGGCCTGGGCAAAGTTCTCGGCTATCGAGGCAAAACGCATCATGGCCCGGCACAACATCTCTGGCGGATCGGGGCTTGAGGGGCTTCGCAAGGCGCTGGGCTTTCGGATGTACGCCTTTTTAAATACCCAGAAGTTTGCCAACATCACCGATTCGTCGTTTGAATTTTACATGGTCGATTGCCGGGTACAAAAGGCGCGACGCGATAAGGGACTGGCCCCGTTTCCCTGTAAATCAGTTGGGATTATTGAATATGAGGTCTTCGCGCGAACGATCGACCCTCGTATCGCCACTACCTGCCTCTGCTGTCATCCCGATTCGAAAGCGGGAGACGATCACTGGTGCGGCTGTAAATTTTCGATCTAGATAACGCGAGACCGGCAGGCTAACATTCTGGGCCGCGGCTATGAAATCGACTGTCTTGCGAAGCGCTTCCTCAAACGACG
>JBGAWZ010000099.1:0-6127 GCA_044227335.1 Candidatus Zixiibacteriota bacterium
ACCTATCTCCCGGCGCCATCGATTTGACTTTTACCATTTCGCCAAATAAGCCCCTCGTGTCTTTGGTATCGATGATTGCTCCAAGCCCGGATTGGTTTGTGGGTGTGCACGACCTCAATTTATTGCCTGGCGGCCAGTGGCGCGATAGCGTCGTCGTCAATCTCTATCCTTACGACGCCGGTACCGACAGCGGTCCAACGTACAACTCGCCAGATGTCGTCACGACGCCGCGAGGGACAATTACGCAGATCACCACAGCGCCATTCTTGAACGGTGGCATCGTTCCACCGCTGGGCACGTTTACGTTTCGACGTATCGCGCCATGATTCGAGAATGGCTCAATTGTCGGGGAAGGATCATACAGTCATCGAAGTAGTACCGGAGGCCGGAATCGAGCCAAAGTCGTGGAGGAGACGAAAGGAGTGACTATGCCGATCCGCATCCCTCGCCCTCAATTCGGCGACTACGTGGAAGTGCTCCGTGCCGAGATTGAACTGGTCCCGCTAGTGGAAGACTTCTGCTCCCAGCTGGCCGCTCAAATAGCCGAGACAGTGGCGCTTGCCGGACTTTTCGGCGAACAGCATGCGGCAATTCGATATGCCGAAGATAAGTGGTCGGTCCGGGAGGTGATTGGTCATCTCTCCGACTGCGAGCGGATCCTCAGTTATCGCCTGCTTCGGTTTGCAAGAGGAGACTCGACGGTACTGACCGGATTCGACGCGGCGGGCTATGTTCCCGCGGCTGACTTTGAGCGGCGGACATTGGGTAGCATCGCGAACGAATATGCGGCTGTCCGTGCCGCCACAATTTCGCTCATTAACAGCTTGCCGTCTGAGGCATTCGCATTTCGAGGTCAGGCCGGCAAAAACCAGATTACGGTTGCCGCTTTGGCCTACCTGATCGCCGGTCACGAGCTACACCACCAGACCTTGCTCAGGGAAAGATACTTGCCATTGATTGGTTCGAGTAATCGCCAGGCGTGATTTGAGTTCTCACCGAGCTGGATAAGTTACAATGCCAAAGGTCGGACACCGCACCGGTGCGAAATGGTGACTTTGTGATTCTGACCTATAGCTTCAAGAAGGTTGGTTGATCCATGGAGGTAGAAAGCTCGGGCGAAGAGTGGTATATCCTATCACTCCCAGTGTGCATATATTGACACCATAGACCAACTTAGTATACGGAGACCCTGTAGATGGATATCTCCGCCGTAGGGCCTCCGGTCTAGTAGAGGAAGTCCATTGGCCAAGACTCTGCGAGCTGGACGTAGGTGATTGGCCTTTAGCGTCGGCCTGCCCAATCCCGAACCCTTCCAACCACCTCTGGCACTGCCTTAGCCACCAGCGGTGTCAATCCTTCGTGAAGTGTCTGAACGTCCGAGGCTTCGACCGCAAGGACATCCACAGACTCGGGCATCGTCACTCCATACAGTCGTCCAAACTCGATCGCCGTAGGTAGCGAGATATGATGACTTCCGACAAGATTCCACGTGGGCGCCAAATCGGAGGCCGGAAATGAATAAATAGTACCGGGTTGACTTTCGCCGGTCATGATGGCATCGACAATCAGTACTTCACGGCGTCCGGCGAGAAGATCAAGCAATGAGAAACCTGCTAAAGCCGCACAACAAACATCTGCTTCAACGGGACTCGGACTGTTCTCAAGTTCTCGGGCGACGACGAATCCAATTCCGTCGTCGGAGAGAATTTCATTGCCGAGGCAAAGGACCAGTCGCTCATTCACAGATTTCTCCGCACAACCTCAACGACTTCACCACTGGCGGCGTCGTGGATAATTAACTCAAGCGGCATATTTCCCGGCAACGTGTGGGTGGCACATCCAAAACAGGGATCATATGCGCGGAAGGCCATCTCGATCCGGTTCAATGTCCCGTCGGTGATCGTGGTACCCTTTTTGATCAATCCCGCGGCGGCTTTCTTAATCGACATAGTGATGGCCGCGTTATTGTTGGTGGTACCGACAATCAGGTTTGCCTGTTCGACGATTCCATTCTTATCGGTCTTGTAGTGATGCGTTAGCGTGCCGCGCGGGGCCTCGACAATTCCCACGCCCTCGCCGACAATGCCATCAGGCACGGTGTGAATCTTGTCAGAGGTGATCTCTTCATCGCGAGCTTGTATAGCCACCGCTTCGCAGGCGAAAACGAGTTCAACAACGCGCGCCCAGTGGGTAGCAAGTGTTGAGTGTACCATTGTCTTACCGGAACGGTCGCCGGTGAGCGTCTCAAAGTACCGCTCAAACTGCTCTTGTGCCAGCGGAGTCGCCATGCCTCTTGCGACATTTAGGCGCGAGAGAGGCGTGGCTTTATAGACTCCGGAATCGGCGCCGTCCACAAATCCCTTCCATCCGACCTTCTTCAGGAAGGGGTACTTCAAGTAACTGTATGGCTCGACATGCTCGGCCACATATTCAAGATAGTCCCAGGGATCATAGAGCGCATGTTCGGCGCCATCGGGGCCGACTACCCGCACTTTGCCGTCGTAGAAATTGACTCTACCATCGACATCGACTAGGCCCATGTTGTAGGTCTGGTGCGCATAAGTGTCCGACAGAATCAAGTCGACATACTGCTTGTTGGCCAGAACGACATCTTCAAGCACTTTAAGTGTGAACTTGGCGAACTCTACCATTTCGTCGCCGATGCAGATCAATTCCTCTTGCTCGGCTTTGCTGATACGCTTGGACATCCCACCCGGAATGGCCGTGACCGGGTGAACTTTCTTGCCGCCGATAATTTCGATGATCCGCTGTCCGCGTGCCCGCTGGGCGATGACCGCTTTGCCGGCGTCGAGTCCGACTTTCCGAATCACGCCGAGCACATTGCGCTCGGCCGCAGGGGCATCGGGGCCGCAGACAAAATCCGGTCCGCCAAGGGCATAGAAGTGTGTAGTATGATCGCCGGCGTAGAATCCATTGTAGACCAGTTCACGGAGTTTGCGCGCGGCCGACGGTATGGTGACTCCGTACACGGCATCGGCCGCTTTGGCGGCCGCCATATGGTGAGCATCGGGACAGACACCGCAGATGCGGGTGGTGATGCGGGCCATTTCTTCGATCGGGCGCCCTTTGGCGAAAACCTCGAAGCCGCGCAGTTCAGGAACCTGAAAGTAGGCGTTGGCAAGGCCGCCGTCGTCGTTGACGAACAGATGGATTTTCCCGTGTCCCTCAAGACGGGTGATCGGATCGATGACGACTTCTTTCATGATTGATTTCTCCGCAGGAGTGAATCGGGGAGACTGAACCGGTAGAATGTTCCGATTGGATCAGGGATGGAGGCGATGATACGGTCTATTTCTGCCGGATCGGTCGAATCAATAACACTGGCAATCGCCGAGGCCATTTTCGCTCCCTGATCGCGGACATTGGCGGGTTTGCCATAGCACCCACGGCACGGCATACCGGCGGCGACACACTTGGCGCCGCAACCGCCGCGCGTAGCCGGACCCAGGCAGACCAATCCCTGTTCCAAGAGGCAGATTTCCGGATCGAACGCCTTTTCAAATGGCCTGACAAACTGTTTAATCTTCTTTACATCCCGCTTTCGGGTACACTCGTCACAACAACTCTTATCCGTTGCGCCAAGGACCGTGCCTTTGGGCGGAAGCGGCTTGCCGTTTTTGAGAATATCGATCACGGCCGACACCACCGCCGCGATCTGATCGGACTGCGGCGGACACCCCGGAATGACGTAGTCGATATCGATCACCTGTGTCAACGGGCGAACTGTATTCCACAAGGCGGGTATGCGGATCGTGCCTTCGGGGACAATTGTCTCAGGCGCCGGTGTGATACCGTTGTCGGCGCTCAGTGACGGCGACTGGTGGTAGACATACTTCATAATCTCGTCTTTAGTGTGCAGATTAGCCAGGCCCGGAATACACCCGTCGGCGGCACAACTGCCAAACGCCACCATAACCACCGATTTGCGTCGCAACAGTTCGGCAATCTCATAGTTCTCATCGCTTCGGATAGCGCCATTGAACAAGGTCAGCGTAATCGACTTGTCAGGCATCTTGCGGACGTCGTCGTATTTGAAATCCATGGCGCAGGGCCAGAAGACGAGATCGAAAAAGTCGGCGACATCGAGAATCTTCGTTTCAATATCCAGGATAGCAATATCGCATCCGCCGCAGGAGGCCGCCCAGTAAATCGCCAGCGTGGGTTTTGCCATACCTTACTCCGTTCCCGCCGTTGAATGCGCGAGCACGTCTTCAGGGCTAAAATTCAAATCGTGCAGATCGGCAGGCCCCAATGCCCGGATCTGGTCGGTGAACTCGTTGATCACCTGCTGGAACCGCGCACCTTCCGAGGCCGACACCCATTCGAGGCGAAGTCGATTCGGATCGACCCCGAACCCCTCGAGTATTTTCTTGGTTAACGGCATCCGACGCATGCATTTGTGATTTCCCTCGACATAGTGGCAGTCGCCAAGATGACACCCGCAGACCAGCACGCCGTCGGCGCCGTTACGAAAAGCGTCGAGAATAAATCCCGGGTCAACCCGGCCCGAGCACATCACGCGGATGGTGTAGACATTCGGCGGATACTTCATCCTCGCTGTCCCCGCCAGATCGGCGCCGGTATAGGAACACCAGTTGCATAGAAAGCCAACAATGCGCGGTTCAAAGCTCATGTTAGTAGTCCTTCGATTTGCGCGTATATCTGCTCATCGGTGAAATGCCGTCCCACGATCGCGCCCGACGGACAGGCGGCCACGCAGGTCCCGCAGGCTTTGCAGAGCGCGGAGTTGATGACACTCACCTTTTTGGATTCGTCGTAGGTAATCGCCGTGTATGAGCAAAGCGTATTACAGATGCGGCATCCGGAGCAGTATTCTTCCTGAATCTCGGCACAAGCCGCATCCATCAAGATCTCTCCCTGGCACATCAGCCGCATCGCCTGAGCCGCCGCGGCCGCACCCTGCGCTACTGAATCAGGAATGTCTTTCGGCCCCTGGCAGACACCGGCGATAAAGACGCCGTCGGTGGTAGTGGAGACCGGCGCCAGTTTCGGGTGGGCTTCGATAAACCAGTCATCGGCGCCAACCGAGATGTTGAAGCGTCGCCCAAACTCCTTGGCGTCGCTCCGCGCTTCGAGAGCGGTGCAGAGCACCACCATGTCGACCGGTACCTCACGGTATTTGCCGATCAACGTGTCCTCGCACTGGACCAGCAGATGTCCCTCGTCGCGCTGCTTGAAGCTCGACGGAACAACTTCGGTCCCTTTGCCGCGAATGACATTCACACCTTCTTCGAGAATCCGATGGTAGAATTCCTCGTACCCCTTGCCAAATGAGCGCATGTCTATATAGAACTGATAGACCTCGGCGGCTGTCTTCTCCTTGACTAAGTGAGCAAACTTGAGGGCATACATACAGCAAACGCGACTGCAATAAGGGTGATGGTTTTCGTCGCGACTCCCGATGCAGTGCAGAATGGCAATGGCGCGCGGTTCCTTACCGTTTTCCAGGAGGATCTTTCCACCGGTTGAGCCGGCGGCATTGTTCATTCGCTCGAATTCTTCCGCGGTGATCACATTGGGCAACCGGCCATAGCCGTACTGCTTGAGCGGCTCGGGATCAAGAGAATCGAAACCGGTAGCCACGATGATCGCACCGACATCGATCTCTTCGATCGTATCGGTTTCATCGTAGTTGATCGCCTCTTTCTGGCAGACTTTCTCGCAAATACGGCAACCGTCGGTTTTGAAGTGAATGCAGTTGTCGCGATGAATGCGGGGGACATTAGGCACTGCCTGTCTGAAATCCATTGTGATCGCGGCTTCGGGGGAGAGGGTTAGCTCACGATGATTCAGTATCCGCCGTTCGAGGTCCTCCATTCTGATGTGGCCGGTCGGGCAGTGCTTGGCACAGGCGCCGCAGAGTATACAAGCGGCAGAGTCAAGGTCGAAAGGGGTCGACACTTCACGGTCTTTTCCACGACTCGAAAACGCAAGCGCGTGAGCGCCGACGACTTCATCGCAAATGCGGACACACAACCCGCAGAGAATGCAGGTGTTCTTTGTTTGTCCCCAGCGCGGCTTGGTAATCTGCAGTTGATCGGCCAGCCGTTGTAGCACCGGGACGGGTGCCGACATTGCCGTCAGA
>JBGAWZ010000100.1:0-10324 GCA_044227335.1 Candidatus Zixiibacteriota bacterium
ATTTCAATTTCGGCAAGCCGACATCGCGACGGATCAGTTCGACATAGTCTCCAAGTAGTCTGTACTTATAGCTGAACGCGTCCGATTTGGCGATCGATTCCACCAGCAGACGCTTGACATTAACCGCCGAGCGGAGAAATTCAACCGAGTCGTTGAGAGAGTTGGCGCCTGAGTCGGCGTTGGCAAAGGAGGCGTCGGTCGACTGTTCACTTTGCGGAGCGCCGGCCAGAACTTTCAAGAGGCGTTCGCGAGTCTGATTCAGATCGATCGTCAGCAGGCGCAGGATTCGTTTTTCAAGATCGCTCGATTCGCTGTCGCTTCCGTTTAATACCGCCTGATACCACTGTTCCATCATGAATGTAACTGAGTCGGCGGTGGCGACCGGAACAGCCGTTTGAGTGGTGTCGGCTTTAATCTCTTTTTCCCCGGCCTGGGCTATTCCCAAACCAACAACAAGTACCATCGATGAAAGCCAAGAGTAATTCTTCATCCTGTTGTTCCCTCTGTTTCTGTCTCTCCTGACCGGGAACAACTCAAAACCTGTGCCCGATGGCCAAACCCATCTCCTGTCAACAGGTTGAATAGGCCGAACCGTGAGCAAAACATACGGGATACCCGCCACTATGTGGGGTATCCCCCATACAGACAGCCAATAGAGGTTTTACGATGCGACGAAGGCTATTTCTTGCGCGCTTGTTCGACCGAGTCAGCCACCCGACGGTTGTCCTGCTTGGTCTTTTGCATTTCGATCAACGCAAGCATTTGGTAGCCGAGACTTGAGTCGACATGGAAGAGCTTATACAGAATCGTATCGGCGCGGGCAAATTGACGAGTCAGCGCGGCGGTTGCCCCAAGTGATATCCACGCAGGGTAGAAATTCGAGTCGACCTTGATTGCTTTTTCAAAGTACGGTTGAGCGGCAACAAATTTTTCTTTCTGAGCAAACAGGAGCCCCATCGCCTGCAAACACTCCTTATAGGAGGGCCGGAGCTCGATCGCCATTTGGAAATTCTTCTCGGCCGATTCAAAGTCGCCGCGCTGGCGCTTGGCGGTCCCAAGGAAGTAATACAGCTCCGCTGACTTTCCACCCAGCTCCACGCTCTTTTCGTAGTAGACAATCGCACTGTCGTATTTCTTATCCGCCGCGAAACAATTGCCAATCAAAAAATTCGGCAGTGGATTGTCAGGCGCCAACTTCTGAGCACGCTGAAGGTTGGGCAGTGCTTTTTGGAGCCGGCCGATCTTAAGCAGTTCACCCCCGAGCCCTGCCAGGTAGATTGCCGAATTTGAATCAGCCACCACCGCCATCTCGAAATACCGAATTGCGTCGGTGGGACGATCCAAATTGGAGTATATCACCCCGAGGTTATTGCATGTCTCTGGGTCGTTTGATTTGAGTCGATCGGCTTTTTCAAGATAGACCCGGGCCTGTTCGTTTCGACCGGTGGCGCCGTACGCCGCACCGAGATTTCGCAGGGCGGTCAAATTCACCGAATCGAGTCGGAGTGCCGCCGCCAGATACGGGATCGCTTCGTTGTACTGCCCCTTTTTGAGCGTCGATCCCCCCAAACTCAGATAAATTTCAAGCGAGTCATTCGGCCCAGCCATCGCCGCTCCCCGACCGACCAACAGAAAGATCGCCGTCAAAAGGATCTGAAACATGCAGGCTCTGTACAATTTTGTCATCTTTGTTTGTACACGAAAATCGGTTTTGCGACTACCGCCCACAGCCACTTTAGCTGTCGAGCACTTCCATATATACCGGTTGTTCGAATTCTGTGCAATACGGTGAACCGGGTTGGATTGGAGATCAACAGGTAACTAAATGAGATCGGCCCTACGACCGGGTCCGCTTCTGCGTATGATTATTCACCATCGCAAACGACAGATACTCAAGTTCCATCGACATGTTCTCGTGCCTGATATATACGTCGTCGGGGACCTTCAGATTGATCGGCGCGAAATTCAAGATCGCCTTTATCCCCGCCTTGATGACATCGTCGACTATATATTGCGCTACCGAGGCAGGCACCGCGACAATGACGACTTCTATCTTGGCATCGCGAAGTTCCTGTTCCAGTGCGCGAACATCCGAGACGACAATCCCCTTGTGATTCGAGCCGATCTTGCGCTGATCGTTGTCGAACAATTTGACAATTTGGAAACCCTGTCGGCTGAATTCCTTGTAGCTGACCAGAGCCGATCCGATATTTCCAATACCGATGAGCGCCACCCGCCAAGTTCGGTCGATTCCGAGAATAGTGGCAATCTGCGCTTTAAGCTCTTTGACCGGGTACCCCAGCCCGCGAGTACCGAATGATCCGAAAAACGAAAGATCCTTGCGTACTTGCGCTGGAGTCAGCTTTTCCCGACGGGCTAGCTCTTTTGAAGAGACCGTCTCGTAGTTGTCCTTTTCCAAGAGTGATAACGCTCTGAAATACAACGACAAGCGGTGTATCGTCGATTCCGAAATGCGCTTTCGGCCAAGCACCGGGAACGTGTTTTTCAAGCTCAGATTTGCCTTTCAGGTAATAGTATACCGCTTATGTGAAAAGCTTCACAAGTACTAAAGAATACCGTTTCTTGAAAAACTGTCAAGTGAAATTTGTAACTAATCCAGTCCGGTATTTGCCCGCCTATTCAGTCCCGCGGCGGGAATTGCGGTCTATCTTTACGCCTTAGCGGACAATCAGCCGTGGTATCGCGGCCGACAATCGGGCCAGAAGTTCATAGTTGATGGTCCCTGCCTGCGCCGCCAACTGCTCGGCAGTAATTCGCTCGCGGCCGTCGCGGCCGATCAGAGTGACCGGGTCATGCAGTTTCACGCCCGGTATATGCGTGATATCAACCATCATCAAATTCATGCAGATACGCCCCCGTACCGGTGCCCGTTTACCCTTGATCAGCACATACGACTGATTGGAAAGCGCCCGGTCGTATCCGTCGTAATACCCGATTGGCAACACCGCCAGTTTGGTGGGGGTGGTAGTTCGGTAGGTACAACCGTATCCTATAAACTCTCCCGCCTTGATCTGTTTGATCTGGGTCACCCGCGTTTTCCAGGCGAGTACCGGCTCAAACAGGTTGTTGTTCTGTTTACCTTTCATGTGAAAACTGACGTATGTCTCTTTCGACGGCCAGTGGCCGTAAAGCGATATCCCTGGGCGGACCATCTCGAAATGCGTCTTGGTAAACAGGATCATCGCCGCGGACGATGCCGTGTGCCGAACTTTTGGGCCGATACCAAGCGCGCTCAGGCGATCCACCAGCGACACGAATTGCTCCAGCTGATACTGCGCATATTCGTGGGAGGTGGTGTCTTCGATATTGGCAAAGTGAGTTGAGGCGCCAAACGGTTGTAATAGCGGATATCTTTTGAAAATCTTCGCAAAGGACGGTACTTCCCTTTCCGTGATCCCCTGCCGGTTTGTCCCGGTTTCGAGTTTGATATGGGCGCGAATTGTTTTTCCGGTTCGCCGTGATAACTTCCCAAGACCGTTCAGTGTCTCGGTATCAAACACGACCGGCTCGAGGTCGCACCCGGTCACAAGATCGAGCGCCGACGGCGAAACCGGCCCCAGCAATAACAGGCGATGTTTCCATCCATGCTCACGACATACAATTGCTTCTTCTATAGAATGCACCGACAGATAGTCGACTTGTTTCGATCGAGTTAACATGCTCACGATCTGGGGCAAGCCGTGACCGTAGGCGTTGGCTTTCACCGACGGCGCCAGCAGACGCCCGCGCGCTAATTTTGCCAGCGCCTTTACATTCTGCTCCAGCGCCGAGCGCGACAACTCGATCCAATTTAGAAGTGGTGGAGTCGACATTCCGATTTTATAGCAGAAAACCAAAGGCACGACAAGATAAAGGTATGGTCCACTCGGTGGTTCAGCCGAAATTGAAAACGAGAGTGGCAGGCGCCCCGGCGCATTCTACCGCAATCGAACCAACAATCGTTCGACCGATTCCTTTCGCTGGCGGGAGAGCGGAATCGATTTGCCGCTCCGAAGAGTCAATTGGTAGTTTCCGCTCATATCGGAAACCAGTTCACGCACAGACTTGAGATTCACCAGCGCTTTGCGATGCGATCGAGCAAAGAACTTGCCTATCAGCATTCGCTCAAGATTCCGAAGGCTCTCCCGCAGTACATACCGTTTGTCGGCCGTATGGATCACGCTGTAATAGTCGGCTGCTTCAATCCACTCGATCTCGTCGACCGGAACATAACTTGTCCGGGCGCCGTCTCGGACCGAAATTCGCATCGCACCTGCCGACTCGGACTGCTCAAGACCGGCCTGCGATGGACGCGACTCATACATCTCTACAAGCCCTTTGATCTGGCGAATGAAATCGTCCTCGTGTTTCTCTTTGAGGCGTTGGCGTGCCCGGTCAAGAGAGTCTTTCAGCCTTTTTTCGGAGAACGGCTTGAGGAGATAATCGATCGCATTGATTTCAAAGGCCTTCAGCGCGAAGCTGTCGAATGCAGTCACAAACACCGTCAGTGGCATTTTGTGAGGTCCGACTTTCTGCACAACTTCTATCCCCGTCAACCGTGGAAGTTGGATGTCCAAGAAAACCAAATCGATGTCGATCTCGGTCAGCAGGTTCACTGCCTCTTCACCGTTACTCGCCTCGCCGACAATTTCAACTCCCGGCTGAGTTTCGAGCATCTGGCGCAGGAGTTCCCGCGCCAGCGGCTCGTCTTCAACTATGAGTATGCGAAGGTCGCGCTCCATACGTTATGCCGGGTGGGCCGAAAGAGATTTGGTGTGAAACGGAAGTTCTATTGTCACGCTCGCGGCCCCCGCGCTTCCCGCCTTTAGTTCAATGTGATGATTGTCGCCATAGAGTGTCCGAAGTCTGGCGCTCGTGTTGGACAGGCCGATGCCGAAGTTCCCCTCGCTCGCGGTCGACGGCTCTGCGCCGGACCCGGTGTTATTCACGACGATGACCAGATCGCCGTTTCGTTTCGCCACTGTAATTGAAATCGATCCGGCCCCGCCGGTCCGTTCGATCCCATGGCGCACCGCATTCTCAACAATCGGCTGGAGAAGAAACCCCGGCACTAACGCTTCGCTTGTAGTCTCGTCAATAGATGTCGAGATCACCAGTTGCCGCCCAAAGCGTATTTTCACGATTTCGAGGTAATGCCCGAGCAGTTCCAGTTCTTCCCGCAGGGGAATCTCCCCGCGCGACACCCCGGAAAGCGACGACCGCAACAGTTCGGCAATTCCGTTGAGCATATCGATCGCTTTGGCGGTTTCCCCTTTACGCACCAGCGCACCGAGAGCGTGGAGTGAATTGAAAAGAAAATGAGGCTGAAGTTGTAAGCGAAGCGAGGTGAGTTGTGCTTCGGCAAGACGGGTTTCCAGGCGCGAGGCCTGCAGGCGCTGGTCATGGTAGGCCCGGTAATATCCCAGCGCGTGCTCCACTCCTATCATCGCCCAGAAGACGAGCAGGAAAAAAGTGCTGTGGACTGACAACACAAACCCCAGCATTTCCTCAAATGAATTGCCATGATCCACATGCGAGAGATTAGCAAGCAAAATGACGGCATACACCAGCAGATAGAGAAGTGTACCGACAACACTTGCCACCGTCAGAATGATACTGTTTCGCCATACGTTGGGTGGCTCGATCCGGAATCGACTGGCGAGGATCAAGATCAACGGGGTGATTCCTCCCCAGATTAGCCAGAGCACAACTTTGACCCGGTGCAATTCCCACCAGGTGTACGGATAGTCGCTCGGCGGAAACCACCGCCAGAACATTGCAGACAACGTCCCGATCACCACCCACAGCGCAAGATAGATACCACGTCGCACCCGCTTGTCGGGGAACATCGTGCGAATAAGCTCCAGAGTCTCGCTTCTTGTGATGGACATACTTCAATATATATCGGACCTATCGGGATTCAACATGTCAATCGATGGCCTTGAGTTTTTCTGCATCACGGCCAGAACGCCTTCGCGGATTACAATCGATTCACTCGAATTTGTTCCCTGCATCGCGCCTACCATTCACTGCACTTTATTGCCATTGATCAACCGCGCCAAATCGCAATTGCCTCACGTTATTAATCTGCAGAACGGCATCTGCCGCAACATCCGCCCCGCCACCGAAACACAGTCGGGGTCCATATCACCGTGTACACAAACAGTAGTTATAAACGAGGAGATACCATGCATCGCTACCTGATGACAACAGGCAAATCGCTTCTTCAGCACGCCGCCTTGGCTGTGACGCTGTGGGCGTGCTCTGCCGGCCATGCCCACGCGCAAGCCTTCGAACGGATACTGGCCCCGTCAGGCAATCCGGTCGTTGTCGACACAACTCGAAGCACCTGGGTTGGGTGTGCCTTTGTCGATTTCAACAACGACGACAAACTTGACCTATTCGTCGCAGATTTCAACGGGTGCCATCTCTATCGAAACGATGGCGCCGGTGTTTTCACCCGGCTGTCGTCGTGCGCGATGGCGCTCGATTTGGCTACTTATTACGGCACCAGTTGGGCCGACTACGACAACGACGGTGATCAAGACTGTTTCTTGGCCGGTGATGTGTCGTCGCTTTATCGTAACGACGGAAGCGAACAATTCACCCGCGTATCTCAGATCGATCAGTTTGAAGCGCGCGGCTGGAGCCCGGCCTGGGCCGACTATGACGAGGACGGCGATCTGGATATTTTGGTTGCCCATCCCAATGGATTTGTCGGCGGCGGCCCGGTACCGAATCGACTCCTCCGCAATGATGGCCCGCCGAACTACCAATTTTCGCGCATCGATACCGGCGTGGTGGTCACTGGCCTTGCACCATATACATCGGCCAATTTCTCCGATTACGATCTCGATGGCGATTTGGATCTGTTTATCGGAACCGGACCGGCTGTCAGCGTCGGCGCCCCCGATAATCTATATCGAAATATGTTCACCGAAACCGGCGCCGCAGGATTCACCCGGATCACCACGCCGCCAATCGCCACCGACACCAACGACGGTCAGGCGTGGACCTGGATCGACTACGACAACGATCGTGATCTGGACGCTTTCGTCACCAACTGGGGTGGCGGCAACGCCGCGTTGAGTCCGAACCGGCTCTATCGAAATGACAATGGTAGTTACACGAGGATTACAGGCCAGCCGCTCGTCTTTGACGCCGAGCAGTCATTGTCGGGGGTGTGGGGCGACTACGACAATGATGCCGACCTTGATGTCGTCGTGGCCAATTCCGGCTCGCCGAATACGTACTATCAGAATCAAGGCGGCGGCAATTTCTGGCGAGTGGATGACGGGAGCGCCGGCGACTTGGGACTGCGCGGCGGCAATACCGGCGCCTCAGCCGGCGACTACGACAACGACGGCGACCTGGATCTGTTCTTCACGGGGCCGCTCGGTGGCCCCACCGGAAACCGTCGCGCCCTTTTTAAGAACTTAAATGGTAATTTGAAGAAATGGCTCAAACTCGAATTGACCGGAGTGCGCTCCAACCACAACGCCGTCGGCGCCCGAGTCTGGGTCTACGCCAATGTTGGAACAGGAAGTGTCTGGCAACAACGCGAGATTTCCACACAAGACTGTTGGCTTGGGCACAATTCGCTGGTCGTTCACTTTGGCCTTAAAAATGCCTCTGTGATCGACACCCTGCGAATCGTCTGGCCTTCAGGAATCACCTGGGATACCACCGGCGTGGCGGTTAATCAGTTTCTGCACCTGACGGAGCAGTGTCCCGATACCGACGGCGACGGCGTTACCTGCCTTGATAATTGCGAATCTATCAGCAATTCCGGCCAGGCCGATGCCGATGGCGACTATATCGGCGATGCCTGCGACGCCTGCCCGAACGATCCTTTGAACGACATTGATGGCGACGGAATGTGCGCCGATGTCGATCCTTGTCCGCTCGATCCCGCCAACGACGCCGACGGCGACGGTGTCTGTGGGAATGTCGACAACTGCCCTTCCCTTGCCAATTCATCTCAGTCGGACCTCGACCTCGACGGCCTCGGCGATGCCTGCGATATCTGCCCCGCCGATTCTGTAAATGATGCTGATGGTGACGGAGTGTGCGGCAACCTCGACAATTGTCCAAATCTTGCCAACACTTCGCAGGAAGACAGCGACGGCGACTTGGTTGGTGATTTGTGCGACAATTGTATGCATGTCGCCAACGCAAATCAGGCCGATGCTGATCACGACGGAATCGGCGATGCCTGCGAAACTTGCTGTCTGGGCGTCACCGGGAATGTCGATTGTGATGTGAATCAGGGGGTTGATATCGCAGACCTCTCAGCCCTGATCGATTACTTGTATATCACGTTCACGCCGTTGTGTTGCCCACAGGAAGCCAACTGTGATGGTCAACCGGGGGTTGACATTGCCGATCTATCTGCGCTGATCGACTACCTATATATTAGCTTCACGCCCACTACGGTATGTCAATGAATCGTGCGCCGGAACACTTAGACTCGGGAGTTTACAATGAAATGCGTCCTGCTGACATGGGCACTGTTACTCGGTATCACCACTACCGTGTGTAACGGCCAGACGAATACTCCGCCCTGCTCATCACCCGAGGCGGGCCAGTTCGACTTCTGGGTTGGCGATTGGGAACTGACCTGGAACGACACCTCCAAAGGGTACATTTCGATCACGAAGGAATTCGATGGTTGTGTCATCCACGAGCATTTTAGCGACTCGGTTAATAAGTATTATGGCGGTAGCGTGTCTGTCTACAATCCGAAAAAGGGGGTCTGGGAACAGACCTGGATCGACAACTCCGGCAATTATATGGTTTTTGAGGGGCGCTTTGAAAACGGACAGATGATCCTCGGAAGGTCGGTACTCGACTCCGCCGGAAACACTATTCAACAGCGCATGGTGTTTCTGAATATTTCCACCGACCGCTTTGATTGGCGATGGGAATCATCGCGTGACGGCGGTACAACCTGGAAAGAGAACTGGTTCATTCACTATCGGCGAAAGTAAGCATTGCCCACAATCCCGAGGGGGCCTCGAGTTCCCCTTCTATTCCTCCCCTCAGGTCGCTCGGAATGACAATTACCGGGCGACCTGTCTTTTCTATTGATTGATGAAACTGTTAGCGGTTGGTTTGTCGCCGAAGAAATGCAACCGTCCGCTCCCATGCCAACCGCGCGGCCGGTTCATTGTAGGCATCGACTCTGTCCGACTCAAAAAACCAATGACCGGTCGAAGGATAGACATGGAAATTCACCGGTCGACCTGCCTCGGTCAATTTCGCTTTTAGCGCGTCAACTTCGGCCTGAGGTTCGAACGGATCGGTTTCGGCAAAGTGACCCAGATACGAAGACTGCGACTTGCTGTAGTCGGCCGGACCAGTGCCATAAAAGACTGTCACCAGATCAACGGTTTCCGGCAGAGCACTGGACAGATCGAGCGCGAAGTACGCCCCCAGCGAAAATCCAATCACCGCCAGTCCCTTGCGCTTTCTGCCATACTGTCCAAAGATCCACTTCGCGGCCTTGGCTACTTCAGCTCTGGCTTTCTCGTGGTCAAAAGAATCGCGAAGCGTCTCGGCCTCGGGAATAGTCTCGGCAGTTTTGCCGCCATAAAGATCAGGCGCGAAGACAATAAATCCGGCTTCAGCCAGTCGTTTACAAAAATCTCGCATCGTCTGATTAAGCCCCCACCAGGCATGGAGCACTAAGACCGGATCTCCCTTACCCGATTGAGGCAAGGCCAGATACCCCGATGGCCGCGGGAGCTTTGTTGTATTCTCTGAATCTTGATTCATCGAGCCATCTGCTCCTTCTGATCTGCCCTCAGGTTATTTTAACCTCTTTCCAGTACCCATCTCAAACACCAGCACATTCTTTCCATTCACCCCGAATTTCACTGTTTTTCCCACGGCAGTTTCCGGAGAAGCAACACTGGTCACGGTCAACAGAATATCCCGGTACTTCAGTTCAAGCACATAATGGTCGCCCATATATTCACAGGCGGTGACTTCACCGGACAAAATTCCCTGCGGCGAAATCTCGATCCCCTCCGGCCGAATGCCCACCCGCACTTTTCCCAATTTGCGAATCTGCTCGCTGGTTGCTGGCTCTAATTCTTCGAGCGCTATTCCAAGTGGCAAGAGGCGTCCGTTTTCAACCGCCGACTCAATCAAATTGATCTTCGGCTGGCCGACAAACTGCGCGACATGAGTAGTCGACGGCGCCTCGTACAATTCTTTCGGCGTGCCGATTTGCTCTACTCTTCCCTGATACAGCATCGCCACCCGGTCGGCCATAGTCAGCGCTTCGGTCTGGTCGTGCGTAACATGCACCATCGCCACC
>JBGAWZ010000101.1:0-6022 GCA_044227335.1 Candidatus Zixiibacteriota bacterium
ACGTGCAGGCCGGGGATATTGCTCATTAAGTTGTAATCGACCCAAAGGCCACCCATGGTGTAGTGCGCGGCGGGGTAGATGCGCATCGGGACTTTATACGGATTTTCGGCGGTGATCCGCTCGTACATGTCAAAGAGGTTGCCGTAACGCTCGCGAATGGTTCCTTCGCCGAGCCGCTTGATCGCGTCACTGAAATCAAGGTAGACGCCGTAGCCAGTCTCGCCGACACCGAAGCCGGCGTCGCACGCCTCTTTTGCTGAGCGGGAGGAAATATCCCTTGGCGAGAGATTGCCGAAGCTCGGGTATTTCCGTTCGAGATAGTAGTCGCGTTCGGCTTCGGGGATTTGATTCGCCAGACGTTTGTCCCCTTTGTTTTTGGGAACCCAGATGCGGCCGTCGTTGCGGAGTGATTCGGACATCAAGGTCAGTTTCGATTGATGATCGCCGCTGACCGGGATACAGGTCGGATGTATTTGTGTGTAGCAGGGATTGGCAAATGCCGCGCCGCGTTTGTAGGCGCGGAAAGTGGCGGTGACATTGCATCCGAGCGCATTCGTCGAAAGATAGAAGACATTCGCGTAACCGCCGGTTGCGAGAACGACAGCGTTGGCCGAGTGCGAGCTGATCTTGCCGGTGACCATGTCGCGGACGACGATTCCTTTGGCGTGACCGTCGATGACGACCAAGTCGAGCATCTCGGTGCGCGTGTACATTGTGACCGCGCCCTTGCCGATTTGGCGGGAGAGAGCGGAGTAGGCGCCGAGCAGGAGTTGTTGTCCGGTTTGTCCACGCGCATAGAATGTACGGGAAACTTGCGCGCCGCCGAAAGAACGGTTGGACAAGAGGCCGCCGTATTCGCGGGCAAACGGCACTCCCTGCGCCACGCACTGATCGATAATATTGGCGGAAACTTGCGCAAGGCGATAGACATTGGCTTCGCGGGCTCGAAAATCGCCGCCTTTGATAGTGTCGTAGAATAGACGATAAACCGAGTCGCCGTCGTTTTGGTAATTCTTTGCGGCGTTGATTCCGCCCTGTGCGGCGATAGAATGGGCACGGCGGGGAGAATCTTGATAGCAGAAACACTTCACATTGTAGCCAAGCTCGGCAAGCGAGGCGGCGGCGGCGCCCCCGGCCAGACCTGAGCCGACAACAATGACTTCGTACTTACGTTTGTTCGCCGGGTTGATCAGTTTCATCTCGGCGCGATGTTTGTCCCACTTTTGTTCAAGCGGACCGGAAGGAATGCCTGATTCGAGTTTCATAGTCAGTGCCCTCCTGTCGCGGGAACGAGGTAGCCGAGTTGGACCGCTATCGGCACGGCGGAATATCCAAGAAATACTATAGTGGAAACAACGACTGAGAGAAGGTGCAGTTTCTTTTCGGCGTCGCGATTATTCCAGCCAAGCGACTGAAACATGCTGGCGATGCCGTGGCTGAGGTGATAGCAGACCAGCCCGACCGCGACGATGTACGATATGACCACGCCGATATTTTGAAATCCGAGGATGATCATCGAGTAGGTGTCGTGGCGACCCTGTGAGTCGGTCAGATGCTCAAAACCCGGGACTATGGTCGTCGCGGTGAAATGCAATAGGTGATAGACGACAAATGAAAAGACCAAAATGCCGGTCCAGATCATGGTTCGCGAGGCGAGCGTCGCTTTGACCGTGTTTGGTTTGTGATAGGCAACCGGTCGAGCGGCCAAATTTTCAAGCTTGAGCTGGGCGCCAAGCCAGATATGCGCGCCAAAACAGACGATCAGAAAAGACCTGACTACCCAAAGCAAAGCAGGATAGGTGTGCAATGCCTTGGCGTAGGTGTTGATCTGGTCCTGGCCGATAAAGATTTGTAGGTTCCCCAGCATATGCCCGATGATATACCCAAAGGCGACAAACCCTGTGAGCGCCATCAGGATTTTTTTTCCTATTGAAGTACCGACGAGCTGTGCCGGGATAGTTTCTGAAGGTTTTGCGAAGATCGCTTGGTCCATGTAACTGCCTTTCGTCGAACCGCCAGTATAGAGGCGAAGTTGTTTTCAGTCAAACGAAAAGTGGGCAATATAGCCCGGCGCGAACGAACTAGTCATGATTGGGTATAACTGGGGTGATAGGTTACAGCCGGAAAAGCTTACAGATTGACAAGCGGGTGACAAGTGCCTATCGTTATGTTCTATTCTTGAGAAAAACTATACTGTGCAGTCATAATTAAGAGGAAGAGTTCTGATGCGAAAACTGACTACGGTTCTCTGTGTGGCATTGTTGGCGATTGCCGGAGCGACATCGGCAACCACCATCGCCCTGAGACTATCGGGGCCGGGTGCGATCAACGACAGCACGATCAAAGCCGGAGAGAAAGTCTCGGTTGATCTGTATTTTTCGACAAAAGATACGCTCAAGGCGTTTTCGTCGGGATATAAGATTTATTCCGACGATATCAAATCGATCACCCACGTCAGCGATACTGCCAAGGGACTTACCCCCAATGGCGACGTTCGCGGGTGGAACGGCTGGCAGGACAAAACGATGTGGGATTTCGGCGGTGTTTGGCCGGCTTTGAAAAACTGGGACGGCGAACTACCGGATACGGTGGGATTCGCCGGCGCGGTAGTGAAAAAGAAATATGCGCCGCACGCCAGCCAAAAAGTCTTGTCTTTTGAGATCATCGTCCCGACTGCGGGCACGCTGGTGATCGATTCGACATTCTACCCTCCGGGTGGATCATGGAAAGTGGTCATGGCGCCGAAAGTTCCGGGCGGCAAGCCGCTGGATCAGGCCCCTACCTGGAAAGGGCCGTATAAGCTCAAGGTTGTGAAGTAGCCAAATCAAGCCCGCCTCGCGGCGGGCTTTTTTGATATGTCAAAGTCGACCTTCACATTGATCGCGTTGTTGCTTGCGGTCTTCTCGTGCGGGATTGCCACAGCCGAGCCGGTACCGGCGATTCTCGACACCACGGAGAAAAGCGACACCGCTCGATACTTAGTCCGAATTGACCGGGCGGAAGTCACCCCGCTAAACGTTGCCGAGACCCTCGATGTGACAATCCAAACATTCGGGTGGCCGTATGCGGCCTGCGCATTCAAAGTTGGCACGACCAGCAAGTATATCGACATTACGGCTGTCGAGCGCGGCGAGGTGATCGATTCGTGCAAGTGGGAGTTTTTTCGGGCGTCACGAGTGAACACCGAAAGCAAAGAGCTATATCCGCGCACACTCTGGTCGGTAGTGGCGCTGGCCAAATTCACGGCCGATTCAAGTAAGCCGCCCTGTTTGGGGCTGAACCGTGAGGCCTCTTTCATGCGGCTGGTAGTGACGAGCCCTCCAAATGTCGAAATCAAAGACTCGACCGCGTCGATATTCTTTTTCTGGGAAGACTGCCGGGACAACACGCTCTCGGATGCGAGTGGGGCAACACTACTCATTTCGCGGCAAGTGTTCGACTATTACGAAACTGGCAAATCATCTACCGCCAGAGCATTTCCTACCCGAAACGGCACCCCCGACGCGTGTATTAATCCACAACTGAAGAGACACCCGGAGCGGAAAGTCGAATTCCACAACGGGGGGCTGAAGTTTGTCGTTTCGCCAAAGAAATCCCCGCCCGTTAACGGCTCAACCAAGACCAATTGAGTCCGCCCTTTCCGCTGCCTTCGCAATTCGTTGTGTTCCAATTGATTAAGCGCTGTCGTTTTGCATTGACAATTGGGCGTCTGCGGCTACATTGCCTCGACAATTTGAGTTGAAATGTGTCGAAGCAAGATAGGTTTACGAGATGAGATTGTACGAATTTGAAGGTAAAGAGCTTTTCAGCAAATTCAAGATACCTGTTCCCGCGGGCCACTTGGCGGCCACGCCACAGGATGTATCTCAGGCGGTCGAAAATATCGGCGGCGGGGCAGTACTCAAAGCGCAGGTGCTATCAGGCGGACGAGGAAAAGCGGGCGGGATCAAGTTGGTATCCTCGCCCCAGGAGGGCGCAAAGGTCGCCGAGCAGTTGTTCAAGCTGGAGATCAAAGGGTTTCCGGTCGAGCGATTGCTTGTTGAACCCAAGCTGGATATCAAAAGAGAATTCTATGTCGGTGTGACAATCGACCGCGCCAATTACAAAGTGGTGGTGATTGCGTCGGGTGAAGGCGGCGTGGATATCGAAGAAACCGCGGCCAAGCATCCAGAGAAAATTGTGCGCCATTCGCTGGGTGTCGAGGACGATCTGTTTACCTACGACGCGCTTGGGATCGCCAAAAAAATCGGCATTCCGCAGGAGCTCCTCAAAGAAGGGGCCGCTATCATAGTCGGGCTATATCGACTTTTCCGAAAATACGACGCCAAGATGGCTGAGATCAACCCGCTGGTGTTGACCAGCGAGGGGAAACTGATTGCCGCCGACAGCCGGGTGTCACTCGACGACGACGCACTGTTTCGTCACCCGGAGCTGGCTCAGATGGGGATTGAAAAACGGCACGAAGAAGGGGAACTCACACCGCGCGAGCGGCAGGCCACCGACTGGGGGATTCCGTATCTCGATCTTGACGGGGATATAGGGATGTTTCCCGGTGGCGCAGGATTCGGAATAATGGGAAACGATTTCATCCACTACTACGGAGGCAAGCCGGCCAATTTTATGGACTCTGGCGGCGGGCCGACTCCCGAGCGACTGGCCCAGATGCTGGTTCTGCTCGATGAAAATCCGCAGGTGAAAGCTATCTTTGGCGCGCGTTTCGGTGGGATATCCCGGTGCGATGATTTCGCCAAGGGAGTAGTGATCTTTTTGAAAAATCACGGCCTGTCCAAACCGATGGTAGTGCGGATGACCGGCAACATGTGGGAAGAAGGACTGGCGATTTTCGCGGAGGCGAAGAAAGAGAATCCGGAGTTGTTTGCAAAGATCGAGTTTCACGGCATTGCGACGCCGATTGAAGAGATTTCCAAGCGGGCGGTGGAACTGGCTCGTCTGGAAGGGGGCCGCTAATGGCGATCCTGGTCAACAAACAGAGCCGGGTGCTGGTGCAGGGGATCACCGGCGGCGCGGGGAAATTTCATACTGAGCGAATGCTTGCGTATGGGACCAATATTGTCGGGGGGACATCGCCGGGTAAAGGCGGGGCGAAAGTATTCGATAAGCCGGTGTTCGACACAGTCGCCGAATGTGTGGCGGAAACCAAAGCTGATGTGTCGGTAATCTTCCTGCCGGCCCCGGCAGTGAAAGAAGCGTGTATTGAAGCAATACGGGCTGGGGTGAAATTTCTGGTGGTGGTGCCGGAACATATTCCGATTCACGACATGCTCTGGGTGCGGCGCGAGGCGCTCTTACATGGCGCAACAGTGATTGGTGGAAATACCGCTGGTATTATCACACCCGGTGAGGCAAATCTGGGCATCATGCCGGAGATAGCCTTTACACCCGGCCGAGTGGGCACGGTGTCTCGCTCTGGTTCGATTACCTACTATGTCGCTGATACACTTTCGCGCACGGGCTATGGCCAGACGACGTGTGTGGGATTGGGCGGCGACCCGGTGCTGGGTTCGACTTTCAGCGACATACTGCTCAAATTCGAAGAAGACCCCAAAACCAAAGCAATTGTCATGTGCGGCGAGATTGGCGGAGTGTACGAAGAGAAGGCGACTGAAGTCATTCCCAAAATGAAAACGCCGGTGCTGGCGATGATCGGCGGGATGTTCGCGCCACCCGGTAAGCGAATGGGCCATGCCGGCGCTATTGTAGAAGGAAACATGGGGACGGCCAAAGAAAAACTCGACGCTCTGGCCGCCGCGGGGGCGCATCCGTGCCGTACATTTCAGGATATTCCGGAGATTTTGAAGAAGTTGGGTGTGTAGGACAGTAGGATACTAGCATCGCGCGGACGAGGACGTCCGCGTAACACATGTCGTCGGCATTGAATCCGGGTATTCAGTGCAAGGCAGACGTCCTCGTCTGCCGGATCCCGTCGGGTGTTACTCAAACTTAGAGAATGAAAGCGTATAGTCAAATGGTCGTAAAGAAATCGAAGAAGCCCAATCCAGCC
>JBGAWZ010000102.1:0-6789 GCA_044227335.1 Candidatus Zixiibacteriota bacterium
AGGTACCGCCAACGCCCACTTTGGGTAACAGCGACTCTGTTTTTTGTTGACAGCAGGACTGGCAGGAAAATCCGACCGACAGACTATTGGCACTCCCCAAGCAATTTGGCCTAGTGGCCACTTCGAAATCCGACCAGGCAAAAAGGCGCCCCTTGTAACCCCCTGAGAATCATAGCCATGACCCGTTACGTGAATGAAATCACTGGCCAGCCCATCAGGGCATCGCCATTGCCTTAATGCCAGACGTATTCAGGGTGAAACAACATGAAGAGTTCGACGAGAATAGCCAACCAACTGTCCCGCATGGCGTTAAGCCTCATCCTCAGCGTAAGTGCGGTTTCGGGCGCCACTATCCGTTTCAACCAGGCCAACTTTTCGCCAACTAACCCAACTCCCGGCCCGCAAACGCCCAAACTGCATTCGTATCTCATTCCCTTGGCAGAGGAAGACAAGACCTCCGACTTGAAAGTCACCATCTATGGAGATCGCGTAATTGGGCAAATTGATCAGACCGACCACGGAATACAGACTACCTCTGACGATCCGAATCGATATTCACAATCGCGCCCTTACCTGAACCTGGACGCTCAACCGATCAGTGTCGCCGGTGAAGTGGTCATTGAGCATTCACGATTCGCGGAAATTCTCGCGACCCCGGAATGGACTGATTCGGTCGGACAGATTCACAGGGCAGATAGCGTTGACGTATTACTCACTACCACACAAATTTCCTCAAACAATCTTATCGATCGCGCAAGCAGGATATCGGTTGACTCGCGACAGATTTCTTCGACGCGAATACCTGGCCTCTACTTTCGAGACATTGCGCCAGTATCGCAATTCGCGCGGTGTACCGACTTCCGTTGTGACGATAGAAGAGATCATCGCAGGATTCTCCGGGCGTGACAACGCCGAACGACTTCGCAACTACCTCAAGACATTTTACGCAAGCGGCGGACGGTATGTGCTGTTGGGCGGCGACGCTCAGGTTCTGCCAGTTCGCTATGCCTATCCCTACCCCACCGATAGCGCCGTCGACCACCGCGAACAACTTCTGTGTGATCTATACTTTGCCGATCTCACCGGAGAATGGGATGTCGACTCGGACAATATCTGGGGCGAACGATACGAGGATTTGCCAGATGCAACTCCGGAGCTGATGGTCGGGCGCTTGCCGATAAGCTCTCCTGAAGAAGTTGCGGCCTACACCAACAAACTGATTCGCTACGAAACCAATCCCGGCAACGGCGACCCGTCGTATCTGACCCGTACGCTTTTCTTCTCTGCTGATCAGATGCGCGACTACGGCCCCGGCGGTCAGCACCGCTCGATTGCGCAGGCATTTCCCTCGCTATTTCAGATTGACACTACCATCGGTGTCGAGACGCCATCCGGCAATGATCCGAATCCCACCAATCTCGGCCCGCTCCAAATGCCCTCGGCGACGAGAGAGGGATACGGAATAGTAAATGTCATCGCTCACGGCCGCTTTGATGGCTATGTATTCAAGAGTTCCGGGTACAACGAATTCCCCAAGCAGTACATCCTGACTGGCGGGTACAGTGAAATCCAATGTGCGTTCGATAGTCTCGGAAGCGAGTCAGCCCCGTCGTTTTACTACTCCCTTGCCTGCGACAACGCCGGCTGGGATCTAGATCGTCCACCCTTCGCCACCATAGGCACCAATATGGGGCGCGATCTGATCGGCTCATCCGGTGGCGCGGTGGCGATGATCGGTAACACGCGCTGGGGATGGATCGGCTCGAGCTTTCTTTTGCATAAAGCGTTTTTCGATTCGCTCTTTACTCATCCCGACCAACCGGCCATTATGGCAATGTACCGCGCCCAGCAGACCTATTGGTATTATCGCGATCTAATCTACGGTCAGGTTTTTCTCGGCGATCCGCTCACAAAAATCTACACTTCTCAGCCCCGACTGCTGGCTGTTAATGCCACCGCTGAGGGTGGAACGTTTGTTGCCACGGTATCTTCGCCTACCGGCCCGGAGAGTGGCCTTGAGATCATTCTCTCAGATAGTAACGGAGTTATCGAGACTCAATTGTCATCAAGCGACGGCTCTGTCACGTTCGATTCCGATCTGAGTCTCGGGCAAACCTACAGTGTCACTGCCGCCGGCGAGAACACGACAGTGGGCATCGCCACGCTTACCCCGTCAATAGTGCTTGGGGTTGACGAAGACGAATACACGGTGCCGTCACAGTATGCACTCAGCCAAAACTACCCGAACCCGTTTAATCCGTCGACCGAGATATCTTTTGATCTTCCGAAATCGGCCCATGTAACTTTAGTGATTTTCAATATGCTCGGTCAGGAAGTCGCCCAACTGATAGCGCAGGTCTTGCCGGCAGGAACCCATCGAGTGACGTGGCGTGGACGCAACGCGCATGGTGACGCAATCGCCAGCGGCATCTATCTCTATCGGCTGACCGCCGATAATTTCAGCGCGACACGGAAGTTGGTGCTTGTACGGTAGGATCTGTCGGTTTGAACGACGCCCACACAAGGCGCGGCAAGAGGCCTGCCAATAATAGCAATCCACAGAGCCATAACAGCGGGTACTCGTGCGGCCGGGCGTACTTTCGAAGATACCTGAAAAGAGATTTGTGCGACTCGATAACCATCTTGGTCGGCGCTCGCCGCGTCGAACCGCCAACGAAATGCTCGATGACCGCGGCGGGACAATACCAGAGTGTATACCCGGCGTCTGACATCCTTCGGCAAAAGTCTACATCGTTGAAGAAGATCGGAAACGTTTCATCGAGTACACCGATTTTGTCTATGACCGTTCTGGGTACAAGCATCGCCGCCCCCATCGGCTGTTCGACTTCCATCTCAGTTGTGTGATCGAACCAGGTCATTTTCCAGGCGCCAAATTCGCGGCTCTTTTGAACAAAGCGATCAAGCAACAACGCCTTGTAGATGACGAAGCGATATCTCGGCAATGCCCGCGCAGAGTATTGTAAGGCGCCGTCAAATCCAACAAATTTCGGCCCAACCATCCCGATAGAGTCACTCGACATGAGTTTATTCAAAAGTACGCAAAGGCAACCCGGCCGTACGCGAATATCCTGATTGAGAATCCATAGATACTTCCCCGTCGACGCCTCAATTCCGGAGTTGACACCTTTTGCAAATCCAAGATTGACCGGGTGTGCAACAATTTTCGCCTCCGGGGCGATGCGCCGAACAATCTCAAGAGACTTATCGGCTGATCCGTTATCGACGACAATTATCTCGTGCCTGAACTCGGCCAAATCGGCCTTAAGAGTCGCAAGACATTCCGCGAGGAACTTCTCGCCGTGAAACGATATTACAATCGCGGAGATTTCGGGCAACTCGCTCATATGATCTGCTCAAACAACTCGGCAAACAGTTCGGCCTGACGGCGCGATCCATATTGCAGGGCATATTCGGGCCTCGGTGCTATGTGGCTCAAACCGGAAAATGCTCCCACTGCCACTTCAAAGTACTTTTGCGAGGCGGCCTTGATGTCATCGGGAGCAAAACACCAACCGTTGCCGGTTCCAGTGATAATCTGCGCGATTTCACTCTTGGGATCGGCATTCGAAATGATCGGTCTGCCGGATGCCAGAAGATCATACACCCGCCCCGGCACAAATTGTAGCCCCTCGGGTTGTGACATCCCAAGATACACCGCGTGGGTTGTGCTCAGCGCTTCAATAGTCGCACATCGCGAAAGATGACCGTGCGGAACCAAGTCGCATCTTAACTCGTGTTGACGAAGATCTGCGAACATCTGATCCTTATCGGCCTGTCCAACTTGGACTAGTTCGGTCCGTTCGACGAACTTTTGATCTTTCCGCTGAACATGAGCCAGCAAATTCACCAGCCAGAGCCATGACTCCCGGTCGACACCATGCCCGAGTATACCGATGCGGAACTTCACATTATCCGGCGGTTCCTTCCACGCCTCTGCAAACGACTCGTTGAAGGCATTTCGAATGACGGTAGCATTCCCGACATAATCTGCAATGCTCTGGTTGACCGCTGTCACCCGCACCGCGTTGCGACGGATGTCATCAAGAAAATCATTCCCCCGTTGAACAAGCGACGGCATTTGGTAAGTCTGTTCGACTTTGGTCACCGACCAGTAATCGCGAAAATCAGCCACCCACGGGATGTCAAATTGAATCGACAGTTGCCTCGCCACCATGTGACACGAAATCGGCGGCGAACTGCTCATAATCACATCGTACTCCTTTGACTTGAGAAGTCGCCGCCCCTTACGAATAGCCGGACCAACCCAACCAATCTTGGAATCCGGGAAAAAGCGCGACGAAGTGGCCCTGGCCCTTTCGATGGTCGCCGCTTTCACTTTGCGGACACCCAGCAAATAGAGAATTCGCTGGGGATCGAGCGACCCGCTTCGAAAAATGCGCGTTTGGTCGAGCGATTTCGCAAGTTCCCACTCATATCCGCGATAAGCGACCGGCTTTACCGTTAGAATATCGCACTCCCACCCTCTGCGCGGAAGTTCCTGAAAGAGATTAAGCGGTCGCCCAATTCCTCCCATTCCGAGTGGTGGAAAGTAATAGCACACCAGCAATACTCGCCGGCTCATGACTTATTCCCTGAGATCGACAGCATTGCAGTTATGGTCTGGGCGATGTTGTTTTCAAATATTGCCTCACGCTTGACTCGCTCGTGGTTGTTCCGCCGCAACGCCGCGCAGTTGTCTGGTGAATCCAGTATGTGTCCTATTGCCTGCCTAAGCGATTCATCATCTCTCGGTCTGACCAGAAATCCGCTATCATTATCAACCCACTCTCGCACACCGGGAATATCGACACAAACAGGAATCAAACCAAGCCCACACGCCTCGATCAGAGATGCCGGTGATGAGTCAGAGAGTGCCGAGGACAAATAGACATCATGTGCCACCAGCAGAGACATAAACTTATCGCGCGATTGCCGGGGATAGAATTTCACTCCATCCAGTCCAAGCTCTTTGCAAACCGATCGAAACCGTCCGGCCAGCGAACCCCACTCGGGCACAGTCAGCGATACAATTCCGGCGGTGAGCATCGGCGCGAGTGCCCGCAGGGCAAATTCGTTGTTGTACACCGGCTCGTGATGCCTCGGCATGATGATCCGAAGCGGATGATTCAACTCGCCCACAGTCCGCCAGAGCGCCAGGTACTTTCGCTCCATTCCCCAATACACCACCTGAGATTTTTCGAACGGCGACAGATCACGAGCACGATTGAGTAGATACGCTGAGTCACCCAAAATCATACGCGCCGATCGCAGAGCAATCACCGCTTTTCGACGATGCAAAATCGACTTGTGTGGCACCTGCAAGATATCCGATCCCCATAAGTGCAGTAGAATCGGCGGCCCGTTTTTTGGACAAGCCCTTGCCGCCAGCCAGCCATAACCGGTGGCAAAGTGAGCGTTCACAACGTCTGGTTTGAAACGGCCAATCAGTTTCCGAACCTGGCCGATTGCAAACAGGTAATGCAAGGGAGCAATTGAGCCAATGCGCTTCAGATGCAGATGCAACATCGGCCCGTGCTCCAGCGACGCGGTCACTACCCGGCATCCTTGATTGCGCAATTCACGCACATAGCGAATCGTGTGAAACGACCGCCCATCGGCCAGCACGAGCACACGGAGCGGATTGTTCACGGCAGTACCTTGCCAAGCAAAGAGCGACACTCCAAAATCCTGTAAGCATACTCTCGCCCGCCCCACTTCTTCTTGTAATCAGCCACTCCGGTTGCCTCCGGTGGCGTCGCGCCGAGATTCAGGGATTTAATCCCCTTTGCTCGAAACATCGCGATAGCATGCGCGGTGATCGCCTGATTGGGCTTAAGCGGTGAAAACGATTTGTCAAAGTAGATTTGCCAGTTGTGCGCTGTTTCACGATCACAGAAATACACATGCGCCGCGGCCAACTGATTGTCGGCATGCACACACATGATCGAAAAACGGGAGTCTTTTTCGCACTGTTCGGCAAATCTACTCCAAAAGCGATCTGAATATTTCGGTGTGCGCCCATGACGCGCTTCGGTTGAATTCACAAGGTCCAGAAAATTGGACATTTGTGATTGTCGTTGGAACGCCTTCACGGTCACACCATCGCGAGTAGCTTTGGCGATCTCCCCGCGAAGTGTTTTGTCGGGTGGGAATTCGCCGGAAATACTGGTCAGATCAAGAACAGTCGTTTTGCATTGCACGGACTGACACGTCGACTGATTGAGCGCGTTTTCAAAGTCTGTCACGTGCGCTTTTAGAAAGCCGGATTCCCGGATGAACTTCAACATCTGATTGCTGATTGAATCGCTTTCGGTGCGGAAGTCGTCTGAAATCCAGAGCGGCGCGGGGAGACCGTCGAGAAGCGCCTGAAATCGCGCCAGCGGCCATTTACCGCGAATCGCCGCCGGCAAAGCCGCAATTATCTGCTCTTCATTTTGAACGGTAACATATCCGCCCCAGCCGTATTCACTTCCCAAAATAGCAACAAACTCAGGCGAGGTAAACGGCGAGAACTCGCGCAGTGCGCGAGCGACCGATTCGGGAATTGCATCGATGGGTGTACAGCGAACATTCATTTGTTGCGCACTAAAAGAAATTTCCCGGTCCCGACTGATTTGTCCGAATCTGCAGTGATGACGAAAAAATATACGCCTGACGCCACCGGTTTGCCGTGGTCGTTGGTGGCGTCCCATCCGCTCCCGACCGGCACTTCTGCGACCCGAACGCCGTCGACGGTCAATATTCTGACCACTCCCGGCTGAGAGAAAT
>JBGAWZ010000103.1:0-10252 GCA_044227335.1 Candidatus Zixiibacteriota bacterium
GCCGATTCGATCACGCACCTCATTCCCGCGCTGTATCCCAAATCCGACGCCCTTCCGGAGATTTATGAATCACTGGGCCTGAAAGGAACCTCCGCCGATACCGGATATGCCGAGTTGTATGTCAAGCGGGCCGAGGATTTTTGGGTCGACAGCGCGAATTTTGATTCGGCTCGCTCTTGGTACCAATATGTGATTGATTCATTTCCGCACTCGAAATTTGTCCCTCAGGCACGATTCACCATGATCTGGTTGGGCGAGGAGTACGCAAGTCCAGGCGATTCGACGCTCTATCTAGCCTATAAAGAATTTGCCGATTCATTTCCACAATCTCCGTATGCGGTTACCGCAAGAGGCAAGTTGGGTGTCGGTGGTAGTCTGGCACCGCAAGAAGAAAGGATCGACTCAACCGGCGATTCAACCGCGTTTGCCGCACACACGGCGGGAGACGACAGTCTTTTGTACAACGGCCAACCGTCCGATACGGGCCTGGCGCCGTTGCCTCCTACAAATGACCCTCAATACGCATACTATTTCAGAGATGATGACACGCTGATCTTGCTCAACCTTCAACCAATCCGCACCGAAGAACCGTTTGAATTCCCGCAAGAGGCATACAATTTGGAGGGGAACGACTTCATCATGTATTTTCAGTTGCATCTTGATTTCTCGGGAAAAGTTGATGATTATGTGCTCAAGACGCCCTCGGGAAATGATGAATTGGACCGTCGGGTGAAAAGACATGTTGAAACCAGCACCTTCAATCCACAGCAGATTCGCGGCGAGTTTCAGGGCACTTGGTTTGTCTGGAAGTATATCGTGTCCAAGCCCGAACATTTGAGACAATGACCAAGCCCACCTGCGAAGACACGACCCTTGTCGCTGTTCGCGATTTACACCACGGATACTTTTCGTTCACCCTTGCTCCCTATTCTCGGGCGACGGAATGTCACCCCGGGAGTTTTGTTCACGTTCAATTGACAGCCACCGATGTCTATCTTCGGCGGGCGATGTCGGTAGCGTCGGTCAATCCGCGCAAACATGAACTTGAGATTATTTTCAAAGTATTCGGGCGCGGCACAACAGTCCTGTCGCAATTCAAGCCCGGCGCGAAGTTGAATATCCTCGGCCCCCTCGGGATAGGGTTCAGTGCGGCGCGATCCAATTTCCATCCGGTATTGGTTGCCGGTGGAGTGGGGTTTCCGCCGCTTATGTATCTTGCCCAAAAAATGATCCACGACGGCCTCGATCCAAAGCATATTCACTTTTTCTACGGCGGCCGTACTGCTGATGATCTGGTGGAGCGGGCGAGAATCAAGAAGCTGGGAGTAAAGTTCTACCCGGTGACTGAGGATGGATCATTGGGCGACAAAGGGCGGGTCACCGGATCAGTCGAGAAATTTATCGCGGCACGTCACGGCGAAAATCGGCTGAGGCTGTACGGATGCGGGCCGGAGAAGATGCTCAAGGCAGTAGATGACCTCGGCATGAAATACGGTGTAGCGGGACAGATTTCGCTTGAAGCGCCGATGCCGTGCGGAGTCGGTATCTGTCTTGGCTGTGTGGTCAATATGCGGGCCGGTGGACACTCGCGCGTTTGCACTGAGGGCCCGGTCTTTGAAATCGGCGAGGTGCTTCTATGACCCCCGATCTGCGCGTCACTATTGCCGGAGTGGAATTTGCCAATCCGATAATGACCGCCTCCGGGTGCTGTAACTACGGCGAGGAGTTGGCACAGGTATTCCCGCTCTCTAAACTTGGTGCACTGGTTACCAAATCGATCACACAAAAGCCGCGTCTGGGCCACAAAGTTCCGCGCACCGCCGAGACGGCTTCCGGAATGCTCAACGCGATCGGGCTGGCGAATGTCGGAATCGACGCCTTTATCACCGACAAGATTCCATTCCTTGAAAAACAGCAGACGAAAATAATCGTCAACGTGGCCGGGGCAACGATTAACGAATATGTCGAGGTCTCGGCGCGATTGGCCGATATCCCGCGCGTTGACATGCTTGAAATAAATATCAGTTGCCCCAATGTTGACGAAGGCGGGCTTGAGTTTGGGCAGAGTCCGGTGTTGACCGAAAAATGTATCGCCGGTGTGCGCAAAGTGTTTCCGCGACCGATTATTGCCAAACTAGCTCCGAACGTAACTGACATCACCCAAATTGCCAATGCCGCGCATCAGGGGGGAGCCGACGCCTTCGCGGTCATCAATTCGCTGGTGGGTACATCGATTGACATTGAAACCTGGCGGCCGCGCCTGACTAACAACAAAGGCGGCCTGACCGGTCCTGCAATCAAGCCGATCGCGCTGGCTATGGTCGACAAAGTGTACAATGCCTGCAAACTCCCTATCATTGGGATTGGCGGAATTTCCGATTATCGCGACGTGATTGAATTTCTGCTGGTTGGAGCGACCGCGGTTCAGGTAGGTACGGCGCTGTTTGTTCGCCCCGATGCCCCCGTGCAGATAACTCGCGACCTGACCGAATACATGAAAAAACGAAAACTGGCCGGGATAAACGATTTGATCGGCAAGGTGAAAAAATACTGATGAGTGCACTCAAACGGCTTCAGAACATACAGCAAACTAACAAATCGATGATCTGTCTTGGGCTGGATCTCGATCCGAAAAAGATGCATTCCGACTACGGCGGCACAGTAAAGGGGATGTTCGAATTCGCCCACCGGGTGATCGACGCTACTTCCGATATCGTCTGCGCCTACAAACCGAACATGGCGTTTTTTGAGGCGTTCGGACCGGAAGGCTTTTCGCTCCTTCGATTGATTGTCCAGCGGATTCCGGAAAATGTTGTGATCATTCTCGACGGCAAGCGCGGGGACATCGGCAACACAGCGCAATTTTACGCCGACGCCGCCCACGATACCTTTCGGGCAGATTGGGTGACGATCAATCCGTACATGGGGTATGACTCGATCCGCCCCTTCTTGGAAAACAAAGACAAAGGCGCATTTATCCTCTGCCTGACCTCAAATCCCGGATCAAAAGATTTTCAACAATTGAACGTTGAAGGCTCGCCCCTTTATCGCGTGGTCGCCGAGCGAGTTAGTTTCTGGAATAAAGAACACAACTGCGGGCTGGTGGTGGGCGCCACACACCCCGAACAACTGCGTGAAATTCGTGGGGTCGCGGGCGATATGCCGTTGTTGGTGCCCGGAGTCGGCGCACAGGGGGGATCACTCGAGGAATCGGCACTACTGTCCACCGATCATTTCAAAAAGACGGCCGTCATCAATGTCTCGCGCTCGGTGCTGTATGCCTCTACTGAAAAAGATTTCGCCCAACGTGCCCGCGGTGAAATTATGCGATTGAATGCTGAAGTAGAGAAACTAAGGTCGGGGACTGTTCAGTCAACTCCGGCCGAGACAGTGGCTCCACCTCCTCACGATGCCGACGCCGGCGAACAGCCCGCGGTTCAGTAACTGATGGTCCTACAGATTATCTGCCTGGTGCGCCAACAGCGAATAGATCAGGCCGTCGTGCCAGTCGCGATCGTAGAAATAATGCTGACGCAGCACACCGTCGCGTTTGAACCCTGCCGACTCAAGTAAACGAATTGCGCCTGCATTGAAAGAGGCTGTCTGGGCATGGACTTTGTTCAGTCCTCTAAAATGAAATAGGTATCGGCACAATATGCGCACGGATTCGAGGGCGAACTTTTTCCCGCGTTCGTCGGGATCGATCAGAATTCCAAATTCGGCCGAGCGGTTCAGCGAGTTGTAATCAAAGTAGACAATCCGACCGACCGGCACATTGTCGGCGATCCTGACGATCATGAATCGCTCGCGATCGGTTGATTTCTCCGCCTTCTTGAATGCTTCCACTGCCTCGGCCGCAGAGTGGACCGCATGCGGGCGGCACGATTGCGACATCGGCTCGGACAAAAGAAACCAATGATGGGTGTTGGCGATATCCTCGACGGTCACCGGCCGAAGATAGACACGTTGGCCGACCAGTGACGGCGGCGTAGTGAGAATCGGTTTTCTGTCGGCCATCAGGAATACCTCTGGCGAATTTGGGTCAGATTGTCACGATACATTTTGAGCGATTCTTTAATCGTGTGCACAGCGTCGATTCGCCCGCGAAAATGATCGACCACCACTTCTTTGTGCTCAAGCGCCTTGTAATCTTCAAAAAATCTTCGCAATTCATGCAGGCGATGCCGGGGAAGAGCCGAGATATCCTCGTAGGTGTTGTAGGCGGGGTCGCCCAGATGCACCGCGATGATCTTGTCGTCTTGGCCTTTTTCGTCGCGCATCGACATCATGCCGATCGGACGGCACTGGACGATACACATCGGCGTGATCGCCTCCTGGCAGAGCACCAGAATATCAAGCGGATCCTGATCGTCGCAAAAGGTCTTTGGAATAAATCCGTAATTGGCCGGATAATGAACCGCGCTATACAGCACACGGTCAGCCATCAGAAGTCCGGTTTTCTTGTCGAGTTCGTATTTGTTCTTGCTTCCCTCGGAAATCTCGATAATTGCATTGACTGCATCATCTATCCATTCACCGGGGTTTACATCGTGCCAGGGGTGGGCCATATCGTCTCCGTTCTAAGTCGGGGTAGTATAGGGGGTGGGCGGTGTAAGGGCAACTGAGAAAGAAGTCTTCAAGGAAGAGGCTTCGACAGGCTCAGCCTGAAGTCACTTTGTCCCTGTCAAATCCCAATCGACTTCACCCTGAGCTTGCGAAGTCCGGCGGCTTGAGCCGCACGGGTCGAGGGGTCACTTGTGGCAATCGTCCGGTGCATGTATCTTCCCGACTATGGACTCCTCTCACTATCCTGATTTCATGGCGGTCGCCCTGCGCGAGGCCCAGATTGCCTTTGAAAAAAACGAAGTTCCAGTCGGCGCGGTGGTGGTCCATGAAAATCGGGTGATCGGGCGAGGCCACAATCTTACCGAGTCGCTCCACGACGCCACCGCTCACGCCGAAATGATCGCGCTGTCGGCGGCCTTCAATTCAATCGGCGATTGGCGTCTTGAGGATTGCTTTCTGTTCTCGACTTTGGAGCCGTGCATTATGTGCGCGTCGGCGTCGGTGCTGTCGCGTGTCAACACGATTGTCTACGGTGCGCGCGATCCGAAATTCGGCGGATGCGGTTCGATTCTGACCATCCCGACTATTGAAAAACTGAATCACCGATGCGAGATCGTAGGCGGCATATGTGAAAAGGAAGTCGCCGAGTTGATGAAGACATTTTTCCAGCAGGTGCGGAAGAACAAGAGCAGGGTGAATTAGAGAAGGCAGGTAGCATGATTCCCAAGGAACGTAGTGACACCAATTTCGATCTCTCATCCATCGTCATCAAACCGCTCTATTTCGGTCTGTTTATCAACATCCTGATTCCGACCGTGCTACTTTTGGTCTGCTACTACATCGAAACCCACGGCTCACTTCACAACCGGCTCGGACTCGAGGCAGGCACCTATTTCTATATCTTTGCCGGTGCGGCGGTTGTCGAAGCCGGCGTGGCTCTTTGGTACCGGTTCAAACTTCTGTCACGGCCGATGGTGCGCGCGATCGCCACGGCCGAGGCCGATATCAAAGATCAGCTTTCAGCCCGGCTCAAACCGGTCTTTATGATGGTAGCGGCGATTAGTTTTTGGGGAGTGCTCTTTTACGCGCTGACGGGACGCTTCGACAGCAGTTTACTGTTCGTCGTCTTTTCGTTCATCGTCTTTCAGTTTATCCGCCCACGCTACGGCTCGGTCCAAAAGTTGATCGATAAGCAGTTGGCGATGGCCGAGCGCGGGGAACTGCTGAGGCAGGTTTGACGGCTCTTGGGAGTAAGTCTTTTCCTTCGTAGGGCAGGCTCGTCTTCGAGCCTGCACTCCTTGGCAGTCCGCTGAGATTTCAAGAACGTCGCTTCTTCTTGCCCCGGTAACCCAACCTTTAGGTTGGGTCTTTTGAAGACTGCGGGTTCAATGACGAACTCGCCCTACAAGAACATTCAACGTCACCCTTAGCTTGTCGAAGGGCCTCCTTTACACCCGCCCGAAAATCCGTACATTTGGCCCTTCCGGGGCAATCCCGGATAAGACGCTTGAGATCGGAGAGGTGGCTGAGTGGTCGAAAGCGGCGGTCTCGAAAACCGTTATACCCTTTGGGTATCTAGGGTTCGAATCCCTACCTCTCCGCCAGACTTTGTCTGGACTTTGGGCCTTCGGCATTTCGCATCGAGAGCAGTTTAGGTATCCTCTTCGATCACCCCCCTTTCAATATGGGACTAAACCTTCTAACTTTGGGCGACAAAGTGACAGACCAAAATGCGCAAACCAAGTACAACCACCCGCACCGTCTACCTCGCCTACTATATCACGCTCGCTCTGCTGATCCTCTGCGCATTTGCGGGCGGATACCGGGCATGGGGGATCAACACCTTCGCCTATTTGCCACTTCCGCTGACATTGTCGGTCTTGGTTCTTCTCACCATAGCGCCCGTTCTAATTGCCAAGCTGAAGTGGCTGGGACTTGACCATGGCAAGGACGCAGGAGAAATACAACCAAGGTCGACGCACTTCGTAGCCAGAGCGATGTTGGCAATGCTCTTCGCCGGGTCTGTCTTCTATCTTCTCAGGGCGAAAACCCATTTCTTAGGCGACGGGTACTCGTTGCTTGCCAACCTGGGGAAATGGATACCGTACCAAAAGTCAACCGAACTTGGCACCGATATCGCAGTCCAATGGGTGGCGCGTTGGGTTGATGTCACAAGTTTCGAACTCGCCGAGCGGGCCTATCAGATCATCTCGATTGGATCAGGAATGGTTCTGGTTGCGGCGGTCGTTTTGTTCGGGGGCATTTTCTTAAGTAGGCGACAAGATAAGCTGTTGTTTGCGCTGTTGGCCGTCTCGGGCGGACAGATACTCTTATTCTTCGGGTATGTCGAGAACTACGCGCTTTTGTCCCTCTCGTCGGCACTGTTCGTACTGGTCGGCATCGGAGTGGCGCGCGGCAAATTCCACCGACTGACAATCGTGCTTCCGCTCGCTTTGGCCCTGTTTTTCCACCTACTCGCGCTGGTACTTGTTCCCGCCACCGTCTATTTGTTGAGCCGTGACTCGCAATTTGGAAAGTGGTTTAAGAAACTCTCAATGTTTGCGAAATGGGGCATTGTGGCTGGAATCGCCATTGTTGGCTCGGCCGCACTGTTCCTGTCGGGAGACCGAGCACTCTTCTTCCAACTCACCGTCGTGCCACTCGTCGCAGGCAAATTCACGGTGCGAGGATACACCCTTCTCTCCCCAAGCCACATCCTGGACTTTGTTAATCTGATCTTCCTGCTATGCCCTGGTATTTTGGTTTGTCTCGTGGCGATCAAACGCCGCACGCTCAAGTCACTCTTCGCCCAGTCAGAGTACGCATTTCTCGGTATTGTGACACTATCTGCGCTGTTAGCCTCATTCCTGCTCGATCCGAAACTCGGCATGTCACGCGACTGGGACTTGCTTTCACTTGCGGGATTTCCGCTATCGGTTCTCGTCGCCTTTGCACTGCTTGAACGAAACGACAGTGTCGGTCGAACCGGTATCCTCCTCGCCAGTTTGCTGGGACTGGCTATGTTGTTCAGTCGGGCGGCAGTTCAGTTCCTGCCTGTTAGTGGGGCAGAGTACGCCGAAGACGTGATGAAGCTCGACCCCGCTCGTAGCCGAAATGCCCTCACCAGTCTAATTGACTACTACGGCTCTGTGGGCAATCAGTCAAAATCGGCCGAGATCAAGAACTACTGGCAAGGCGCGTATCCAGAAGTCGGCGCGCTTCGGCAGGTGACGGCCATGTTTAACACCGGGCAATTGCCAGAGGGAAAACAAATGCTGGACGCGGTCATCGCTCGTTCGCCCGAATATGCCGAGGCCTGGGCCGGACTTTGTATCTACTACTACCGCACCCGTCAATACGACAGCGCGCTTTTCGCTGGGCGGATTGCCAACGGCCTCAACCCCAACAATCCAGCTGTGATTTTCAATATGGGGCTGGCTCAGTATTCGCTTGGTAACAACTCCGACGCCGAGGAGCTTTGGCTGAATTCAGTCAAGATCGACTCAAGCTTCGCGGCGCTATCATTGGCACACCTGTATAGGGATCGGGGAGACTCGGCGCGTTACGCGACTTTTTTGTATTTCACAGCGTCGCGTTCCACCGCCCGACCGGATGAACTTAAAGAAGCAATTCAACTAGCGATCAAACGCTCTCAGTTCGACCAGGGCTCTCGATTTCTGCAAAGATACAGGGAGATTGCTGCTGACAGCGTTTGGTCAGACAGCGTGCTATCTCAATTTCCGAATCAGAAGTAGGCGAAAGTTGCTGAAACGCACCGAATGTAATAGTCACATTCGTATGAGTCGAGCCTGATCGTAGACGTTGCAACGAATTGAGAGGAAAGGCATTAGGCAGGTCCATCCCCGGGCCCCGGACGTTTTCCGGATCTTGGGGCCTTCGGCTCTTTGTATCCAAATTCCATTTGTGATTGACTGGAATTGACTTTACGAATATCGTTACTAACAAATATTCCTGATGATAAATAGAATGACCAGAGACCATCACGTTTTCTCAGAGTAATTGATTCGGTAATAGTATGGCCAAACAAGACATTGCTACCGGTGTTGTACACGAAGTACCGGCCGATATGCGAAAAGTCCTGGATTCCAATTCGGATCTTCTCGCTCGTTGGAACAATCTCACCCCGATTCAGCGCAACGAATGGATATGCTGGGTTACCATAGTCAAGAAGCAGGAAACCAGAATTGACCATATCGACCGGATGATTGTTGAAATCACGGAAGGCAAACGCCAGCCCTGTTGTTGGCCGGGGTGTCCGCACCGCCGACCGAAAGCGGCAAAGTGGTTCGGGAAACGACACGAAAGGGCCAATTCGCTCAACTCGGAGATCGAATCATACAATAGCGATCTCTCCGGAACTGACAGGGAAATTTGCACGAAATTGGCGACGACTATCAATCAGTATCTGAATAGGGCCGAAAGCAGAGTCTGGCACCGGCATCCAGTTTGGTTTATAGACGACAATCCGATCGTTGGCTACAGCAAACAAAAGCGCGGTATTCGCCTGATGTTCTGGAGTGGCGCGAGCTTTGATGAAGAGAAATTGGAGCCGGGCACCGGAAAGTTCAAAGATGCATCGATATTCTACGACGATTCAGCCGATGTGAACATCACAGAATTGAAGCGCTGGCTCAAAAAAGCCGAGAAGATTCAGTGGGATTACAAAAATGTCGTTAAGCGAAAAGGCAAGTTGGTGCGGCTGAAGTGAGGTTGGCCAGACGATGTCTGGACTGTGGGTAGCCGCTGCGTGGTATTGGCCTCGCACCACTCATGGTGGGTCTTTTCTTTCTTGAGTGGACTCGGGCAGAGAGAAGTCGAACCACAAAAAGCAAAAACCGGAATTCAATCCATCACACCGGCGCATTCGCCGCCGGCAAAGCGCGGACTACATATTCCGCCTGAATTAAATTGATCATCAGTTCCTGCTCGGCGCTCACCTGTGGAAACTCGTATCCGGCGCTGAACATCCCGCGCGACGGTGTCTTGGTCTTCCAGCGGCAAATCGCTTTCAGCTCAAGATGCCGCGCCCCCATCACCCGGTACGGCAAGACGATTTTGATAGTCATCGTTTTGTTGATATGAAACGGTCCCTCACCGGAGAGCATCATGCCGCCGGTGGAAAGGTCGACCAGAAATCCAAGGGTCACCCTCGTTTCCGGATCTTTCACCGCCAAAGACTCGGGGGTGGTCACTCGACGGGTTTTGCGTTTTTCTGCCATACCAGTGCCTTTGAAATAGTTCGATAGTACTTACAATTGTAGAATCGGCACTTGAAGGTAGAGTCTTTAGAAGGCAACGTGGGGTGAAACTGTATGGGGGTCAAATCTCTCGTAACTGAGCGTACGGTCGTGAAATACAGGTTCTGTCTAGGCAACCGACCCGGCGGTAGTTTTGGATTGCCCCCAGATTGTCAGCGAGATGCCGGCGAGGACTACAATCGTGGCGACCATGAGCCGCTCAGTCAATACTTCATTTAAGAACAAGACACCGCCCAAAGCCGTAAGAGCGGGAACCGCCAGTTGAGTCACCGACGCCTCGGTGGCAGTGATCCGTTGGAGTGTCATATACTAAAGGACATATCCAAGTGCCGAAGCCAGAGCGCCGGAAATGACGGCCAGCAGAATACCATATGCGGTAGCGAGGAAATGTCCGCTCCAGAACATTT
>JBGAWZ010000104.1:0-5981 GCA_044227335.1 Candidatus Zixiibacteriota bacterium
CAGTCTCTATGGCATGACGTGCTCTTTCAACCGCAGCGGAAAACCGAGCCGGCACGGGCGGTTTCAGAATGTAATCCAGGGCATGCACTTCAAACGCCTTTAGGGCATACTCATGATACGCCGTTACAAAAATCACATGCGGACACTCGCTCCCAAGCCGCCTGATCACCTCGAACCCATCAACCTGCGGCATCTGAATGTCCAAAAGCAACAGGTCGGGGGAGAGCGACTTTACCAACGACACCGCCTGAGCTCCGCTTCCTGCCTCACCCACGACTTCAAGCCCCGCCTCCTTCTCCACCAGATATCGCAGGAGCTTGCGAGCAGGAGCTTCGTCGTCAACGACCACAATCGTGATTTTGTTCGAGGAGCTACTCATGTTTGTACGAGAGGGGAATATTCAACGTCAAAACCGATGTTCCGGGTGATGGGTGCTCTAACTCGAGCGAGTAACCATTCCCATACAGATAATTCAACCGATCGCGGGTGTTCGCAAGTCCCAATCCAAACCCCTCGTTCTCTGACACTTTTGTGTTGCCTGAGAGGGGAGACGAAGAATTGGCAATCGTGATGTTCAACCGACCATCCTTGGAAACTGCCTCTACCGATACAGTCGTCAATCCGGAGTCGGCACCGGTACCAAATTTCACTGCGTTCTCAACCAGTGGCTGTAGGATGAGACTTGGGACTAATGCTTTTCGAACGTGCGCATCCACCGACACTTTCGTTTCCATCCGGTCTCCAAAGCGCAAACTCATAAGAGTCAAATACTCTTCCACAAAGGCCATCTCATCCGCCAGCGTGACCTGTTGGCGATCACCGTGCTCTAGTCCGACGCGCAAAAGGTGCGACAGCCGCGACACCATCTCGTACGCCCGATCTTTTTCGCTTTCGACAATGAGAGATGATATCGCATTGAGGGTGTTAAACAGAAAATGCGGCTGTATTTGCGCTTTCAATTGCGCCAATCGTGCCTCGGCCAGCTGTTTTTCCAGCTCCCGGGCCACCGCGTCGCGTTCGTACGAACGGCGCGCAAATCCGAGCATCTGTTCGACGGCGATCACCACCCAGTATCCGAGGTAGAAATAGGAAAAGTGATTCCAATAGATCCAATGGGCCAGTTTCCAAAATCCCCCGGGCGCCGCAGGGAACTCTGGAGGAAAATTAAGGCGCACAGCCGCGGCGTACAATCCGATGTATACCACCGATACCACAATACTGAAGAGCGTAAGTACCGCACTATTTCGAACCAAGTGAGGTCGTGCCAGCCGAAATCTCGCCCCAAGCCACAGAATGAAAGGCGTGGCCACACCCCACAAGCCCCACACGAGTACCTTTGCACGGAGCAGAACCCACCACGTATACGGCTGTTGTCCAAAATAGAAATACCACCAGTGCAATGCGGAGACAAGACCGAGAGCGAGCCAGAACAACACGATGGTGCCCCACCTCACGTTTCGGCGTGGCACCAGCGTTTGTATCAGTTGAAATGTTTCGGGAGTAGTCTTGCTCATCTCCGTCAGAATACTCCTATTGCCCGAAAACCGCAACTAATGAACAACCAGAACGCATCAGCCCTGCTGAAGCACTCGGTACTCGGAATCGATATCGCCTAGTTGCACATAGCCGGCGGTTGAAAGCTGATATAGAGGTAATCGATCAGCGCCGAAAGATCGGCAATGTCGATTCCCGGTTGACCATCAACATTGGCTTCTCCCGGACAACAGAGTGTCGAAAACGATATGTACAGATTGTCTATCAAGGAAGCAAGATCGCTAATGTCAACACCGTCACCCGGATCACAGTCGACATTTCCCGCAGTGCCGGAACAACAACACGCATCGCCAATGCCATCATGGTTGGCATCTTCTTGCCCGGGGTTGGCGACGACGGGACAGTTGTCACAGACGTCTCCGATGAGGTCGCCGTCAGAATCCGCTTGTCCCGGATTTGCCTCAGCCGGGCAGTTATCACACGCGTCACCGACTCCATCGTTGTCGGTATCTAGCTGTGTTGGGTTGGCAACCGCCGGACAATTGTCAATACAACGGATATTGTCACCGTCGGTGTCCGGATCGACACATTCTGTGACCGTTACCGTCTGATCGCTGGTCAGATTGGCAAGCACGGTTACGATTCCAGAGGGCCAAGTCACCGTAACTGAGTCGGTAGCCAATGCGTCTCCCAGGCCAAAATGTACAACATAGCTTGAATGGCAGAGAAAGCTGTTTTGTGATGACATTTCCCTCATCTGCCAGATTGGAACACCATCTATGGTCGCCTTGATGCGAATGGTAGATCCTATACCAGTACGATTTGAAACAACACCTTCAAGTCGAAAGTTTATCCAGTGGTTGCTGTTGGACAAATTATTGCGGAGTAATCGACGCTCGCTACTCTGCCCGGCAACAAACAGGTCGATATCTCCATCGGCGTCATAGTCGCCGGCTGTCGCACCAAAGTGCTTGTTATTGGCGCCGACAATATCCCCTGTGGTTACGGCGGTAAACGTTACGTCACCGTTATTTATGTAGAAACCATCCTTCATCGGCTCGCCAGGCGGTGAGTCGCTAGTGGTGAAACAGTCCAGGTCGCCGTCATTGTCGAAGTCTTCCCAGACACTTGACAGCGATACATAGGGATCGGTGACAATTGCTCCGGTCGTTACTTTTACATATGTGCCGGCATCGTTTCGATATAGCGTATTGGGGCGAATAAGGCCGTTGTTGCCACCCCAATTTGTTCGGTAAGCGTCGAGGTCACCATCGTTGTCATAGTCCATCCAGTTCCAGACTTGACCATCGGCCGGATCAGTAGCGAGCGGCGAGACCGTGATCCTTTCAAAGCCCTTGTGACCGGTTTCCTTAAGGACATTTCGGTACAGATCGTCGGGAGCCGAACCGGGACCGGCCGGGCCGCTACCGATAAAATAATCAAGGTCGCCATCTTGATCAAAGTCAGACCAATTTCCAGAGGTATACGGCTTGTTGGTTGTGACGATCACACCAGTATCGATCCGAACCAAAGAATACGACGGCGGCCCCGCATTGCGGTAGAAGCGGTTCGGACGCACCACTCCGTTTTGCATGAATCCCGCCGGAAGCGTTATCGCCAAATCTACATATCCGTCATTGTCATAGTCTCCCCACGCCGGGCTCCAGCCCGAAGAGAGGGTCGAATTCAAATCGCCACCGGACACTAGTGCAAATACGCCCCCGCCGTCATTGCGGTACAGGTTGCTTCGCTCGCCGGCAAGGAAGCAATCCAAATCACCATCGTTGTCGTAGTCTGCCCATGACGTCCCCATATAGAACACCGTGTCTGCCGCCATGGCCGTTGTCACTATCGAGAAATTCCCCGCGCCGTCGTTATGATACAGCGCCGATCCGTTGTCGCGCACGACAAAGAGATCATCTCTTCCATCATTGTCATAATCGACCCACGCGCACCCCGTGTACTGATTGGGGGTTGTTCCGGTGACGATTGGGTTGGCAACGTCTGTTATTCTTGTGAATGTCGTTTGGGCGCAGGTTTGTCTCGCCAGAATCGGTATTAGCGGAATGAGAATCAAGGCGAATACAAACTTGAGACCTATCTTGGATAGCTTCATTGCTACTCCTCCAATTCAAAACCTGTTTATGCGTTTGACTGTCGGTTCAGGTGAGGACGCAGTTACAGCTAAGAAACGGGGCAATTTTAGAAGTGGTCGAGAATTACTCACGAGCGGCAGATATATGTCGCGAACTGCACCAGCGCGGTCGACGGTGTTCCGCTGTCACGCTATCCTTTGGCGCCCAACCGCCTGCGGTGGGATTACATTGTTGTACCTCCCCCCAATTTCACTACCAACTCCCAGCAACCCCCGAATACGCCGCCTCTTGTATGACTAGCCCGATATCACAGCCTCTTCATCACAGGCAGAAGTCAGCCGCCCTGATCCCGCATTCCCCGAAAGATTTCCGTGGCATGAAAGCCCCTGCGACCAAGCCCAACAAATTTGCTACAAGCTTGCCACCGGTGTTCTCACAGGCAGAAATCGTCGAATGTTGCGTAAATCCACACCCGCCTTTTCGTTACAACGTCTCTGGGTGCCCGTCCATATCTAAAAGTGCACAAACGAACCCAATTGCTCAAGGTCACGCTTGCCCCAACCAACGATATCTACTTGCTTGTCTATAGGCGCGTTCGAACAAAGCCAGAAGGAGAACAACATGACCGACGAAAAGAAAGGCCCTGAGACATCGGGTGTCACCGTGAAACTACTCGGCGCCGTCGATCTCGGCCCCGAAATCGACGGCATGAACGGCCGACAGCTTCGAATGCGTCTGGTGACGATGGACCCCGGAGCCGTATTCGGCCCGGTACACGACCACAAAGACAGACCGGGGATTGTCTTCATTCTGCAAGGGACGATAACCGACCATCGCGATGGTGTCGCCACTGACTACGGTCCCGGACTCGGCTGGCCCGAAGACCGCAACACCATACATTGGCTCGAAAATAAAAGTACCATTCCAGCCGTCGAAATCTCAGTGGATATAGTCAAACAAGGTTGAATCACGATGGCGACAATCAACCCCGCACCAACTCATGTCGCATTTCTCAGGGGCATCAATGTCGGAGGAAACAACCCGATCAAAATGGCCGATCTGGTAAAGGTCTTTGGGTCACTAAAATGCCGCGATATCAAAACAGTCCTCGCTAGTGGAAATATCCTGTTTACGCCGCCATCCGGAACTGTCGCTACATTTGGTACAAAGGTTCAATCAGCTATCAGAAAGTCGCACCAAAGGGACATCAATGTCATCGTCATGCCCCTTGCCGACATCCAATCATTGGTCGACTCAAGTCCTTTTGTGAAATTCACTGAGTCATCAACGACTCGCCTTCATACTACCTTCGTATCAGGCGACCCTAAGCTGAAACTCAAACTTCCCCACAAGTCAGATAAGGGCGACGTTACGATTGTAACCGTGAGTAACCACGCGGTCTGTTGGGTAGCTCATCTGATTCCGGGCCGTCATTCGGGGATGTGCATGGAAACGATCGAGAATCTGATCGGCAAAGATGTCACCACCCGCTCCTGGAACACGGTCTTGAAAATTGCCAAGGTGTCTCCCAAGGCCTGATAAAAGAAAACCCTCCCGCTCAGTTAGGACAGAGGGGAGGGTTGGAGGGGACGCCAGTGTGAGTTACAGACAACCGGCGGTCGGAGTGAACGAAATGTAGAGATAATCTATCAGCGCGGAGAGATCAGCAATGTCGATATTGCCGTCTGGCGACCCATCCGTATTGGCCTCTTTATCACAGCAAAGGGGAGCAAACGTGATGTAGAGATAGTCGATAAGGGATGACAAATCGGCGATATCTGTACCCTCACTTGGATCGCAGTCGACATTACCGGAAATGCCGGCGCAACAACTCCCCTGAATGGCAAATCCAGCCAACGGGACTAAGAGCGGGCTTACAACACTGGTGTCATTGTGATAGATTCGGGCAGTATCAGCAAGCGTTCCCGCGTTCGGCCGGCTCCATTGAATTGTAATCGTGTCGACAAACACAACCGGCACGGAGTGAGGGAGTGATGTCACCGATGCCAATCCAGTGCCGGCGCCAAACGCTATACTGTCTACACTTAGCAGGCCCCACCCGATTTTGTGCAGAGGTATCTTCGCTGTTGAAACATGGGTAGTAGTATCGGTCCCGAAATCTATTGAGGTGATGTCAAGCCCGACTCGAGGAGATGTAAATAGCGGGAACTCGATTGTCGCTGGACCACCGTACGCGCCCATGTCGTTTCGCCGCAATCCTCGGCTTGGGTATTTGGCAAGACTGGGATCGCCAATGTCGGCTATGTCGCGATCAACATTTAGTGCGTCGCCAGAGTCTACGCACGGAGACGCTGCGGAGAGGATGAAATTGCTATCGGCCCAAATCGGGATCCGGTCAAAGTTCCCTGTCCCGGCGAACCCGCCCTGTAC
>JBGAWZ010000105.1:0-5957 GCA_044227335.1 Candidatus Zixiibacteriota bacterium
ACTTGCTCGACAACATCCTGGTGGCAAATGCCGCACCCGACCCGAATCGTGTCGGCGATATGGGTTTGAAATGAATCAGTACCTGATAATACGGCCGCGATTCCCCCTTGAGCGCGATTGGTCGAGGTATCGGCTTCGTGTTTCTTGGTCACGACCGCGACCTTAAGCTTCGGATCGAGTGATGACACTTTAAGGGCGTAGTAAAGCCCGGCGATACCGCTTCCAATGACCAATATGTCAAATCGTTTTTCCATTAGTGTGTGGACGGAACCAACTGGAGCTTGTGCGTTATGTCTGCCACGACATCGTCTTCCGGCGGGAGAAAGGTTACTTTCAACTCAAGATAATAGAACTCCGGTCCGAAATCAAAGTCCCTTGTCTTCACCCAGTCTTTGGCGGTGGTCACAATTACTTGCGGCGAATGACGGGCAATCTGGTCACGCAGGCGAGATACTGTTGCACTGTCATATGACTGGTGATCTGATAACTCGATTGCCGCAACCAGAGTTCCCAACATCTCCCCCACCTGACGTCTAAGGTGATCGAAATGTCCGATTCCCGCGAAGAGCAGTACTCGTTTGCCTTTGACATGGGTGACAGGCACAGATTTGCTCATGCCCACAAGCGTCTCTGTCGTGAATTGCGCGGAGAATGACGTAGCTTCCTTACTGCGCAATGAAACGATTTTCCGGAGATTTCCATAGTCACCCGCAAGATTGGATCGCGTGTATGCTATGATGTCCGCATTACGGAGCGCAGAAACTGGTTCGCGAAGAATCCCAAAAGGAAGCGGGCGAAGCCAGTTGGCGGGCAAGGACGCGTCGATGGCCACAATATCGAGGTCACGGTGCAAACCAAAGTGCTGAAAGCCGTCATCGACTATTATCAAATCAACGTGCGCTTTTTCAGTGAGTTGTCTGGCCGCCTCGGATTTGACAGGGTGAATCGAAAAAATGATTTCGGGGAGTTGCTCGGCTAAGAGCAGAGTTTCATCGCCGACTTCACTTGCTGATCGCCGACAAATTACGGCTCCTGTTTCGACAATCGGTGATTGTGAAGTTCGTCCATACCCTGACGAAACTACTCCGACTTTAAAGCCCCGCCTTAAGAACGCACTTGATATTGCCATCACCAGTGGCGTTTTCCCCGATCCGCCGACGGCCATATTCCCTATTGAAATGACCGGAACACGTGCACGGACAATTCGGCGCGGCCGGTGCCGATTTATCCACGCGCCCAGCCCATACAAAAGCGACAAAATCCAAAAAAGGCCGGCCACAATTGACCAGACCGAGACACCTTCACGGCGAAGTGTCTTTTTCCACATTCGTTCAAGCATCGCCAAGCCGTTTCAGGATATAGTCGCCAACCATCGCGGTAGGCGAGTGACGGTACTCTTCGGTGGTCTTGACCGCGAACTTTCGGCGACCCAGATAAAGATCAGATCCACCGGTTGAAAGTTCTTCCGGCGACTGGAGCCGTTGTCCATACTGGTGGTGTTCAATATACTCAGCCGCCTCGAGGACATTGGCAAGCGAAGAGCCGTAAACTACCGGCGTCCCCCCCCAGACTGGCTCCAAAATATTGTGTCCGCCTATTAGAGCAAAGGTCCCTCCGACAAATGCCAGGTCGGCCGCCATATACAGCTCACCCAGAATTCCCATTTTGTTGACGACAATCACGGAATCTTCCTGTGTTCCCGATTCGCCGTACAATGCGGGATGCAAACCAAGCTGTTGGGCCAGCAATAGTACTTCATCGGCGCGTTCCGTGTGGCGAGGAGCAATCAGAAGGCGAAGTCGCGGCAGATCGGATTTGAGGCGTGCGTACTGGCGCAGGATCAGCTCTTCTTCCCCCGGCCGAGTTGATCCGGCGACTAGTAAGAATGCGTCGGCAGCGATTCCCCCGTCGGCGCGAAGTTCTGCAATACGGGTAGCCGATCGCTCCAGTAGCGGCGCGTCGAATTTCATATCGCCAGCCACAGTTCCCCGGTCACTATCGACGCCGAACTCAACGTACCGATCGGCATCGGATTGCGTCTTGAAAAAGAAGTGCTCGTGAATAGACAGAACGGTTGCGATGGAATTGGATATCCAGCGATATCGCTTTTGGGCCTTCTCGCTCATTCGACCGTTGATCAGTACCACAGGAATATTCCGCACCTTGGCGGCGGCGATAAAATTTGGCCAGATCTCTGTTTCGGTAATTCCGATCACTCTGGGACTGACTCGCTCAAGGGTCAGCGCTACCGGCACCGCCGCGTCGATCGGTAGAAACCGGACCGTCGCCAACTCGCCGAGTTCGGCGTTGGCCGTGCGATACCCTGCATCGGTGACGACTGTCAAGAGCACCGCTAGCGAGGGCCGCTCCCGTTTGACATATCTAATCAAATGCGAAGCGATTTTGACTTCCCCAACTGATGCGGCGTGAATCCATATATCGGACGAGTGATCAGGCAAAGCGAAAGCCATCCGCTCCCGCCATTTGATTGAACCAGTTTTGGCGGCGATCCACGCAAACGGCAAAATGACAAAATAGATAATCTGTGTGAGGAGTTGATACAGGTGGATCATAGCAACTCCGCGATCAGATGTGCGGCCCGGTCGGAAGCTCCGATCCCACCCAAAGTTGATGGAACGCGCTGTAGCTCCCGACTGACTTCGGTAGAGTAATCGGTATCGGCAACGTATCTGCCGAGATCTGCCGCAATTAGTAGAGGCGCAACCTGCCGCTGGATTAACTCTGGAACCACTTTCTTGCCCAAAACCAGATTCACAAGTCCGATCCTGTCCAGCTCGATCACTCGTTTCGCAATTTGATAAGTGATCTCACCTGTTTTGTAAACAATCACCATTGGCCGTCCAATTATTCCCGTTTCGAGCGTCGCGGTGCCCGAGGCGACAACGGCCATATCGGAATTGTAAATCACCTCGCGCGAATTTCCGTATGTAATCGAGATTCCCGCGGATAGAAAGGGTTGGCAGGCGGTCTCGTAGTCGTACGAACCCCGTACTCCGGCGATGACCGCCGTGCCGCCGTATTTGTCGATATGCAACTTCGCCGCACCGAGCATCGGAAGGATCATCCTGCCGATTTCTTGTGGACGTGAGCCGGGCAGAAGCGCCAATTGGTGTTTGCCGGAAGGAAGTGAACTCTGAAAAGCGGAATTGATATCTTCGAGCAAATAGTGACCGACATACTGTGCAGGCACTCCGTGATCGGCAAAAAACTTTTGCTCAAACGGAAGAATAACCAAAAGGCGATCGACAAGCCGACGGATGTCGCCGATTCGCTTTTTCCCCCAAGCCCACACTTGAGGCGCGATGTAATAGACAATTGGTATACCCAGATGTTTGACTCGCGCCGCTAACCGAAGATTAAATCCGGGGTAATCGACCAGAATGATAACTTTGGGCCGCCGTTGCTCGATCTCAGCGACACAGCTGGATATCAGTTTCTGGAAAAAGCGAAATCGCTTGGCAACTTCCCAGAATCCGAGGACAGCCAGATCACTTCCGTTTGCGAACTGCACTTGTCCGGCGGCGACCAGCTTCTCACCACCTAGTCCGCAATAGGTAACTCCCGGAATTTGTTTTTTCAAAGCCAGAGCAAGACGACCGGCCGCAGTGTCGCCGGAAGGATCACCGGCAGAAATGAACATTAGGGGATCATTCATGGAGACCGCTTAGGCCTCCGTGAGTCGTGAAATCGACGCGGTCCCGATTCGGTCGACCTCGAGCGCCAGTCGAAGTGCCTCCGAGGCCTCGGCGACTGTGACCGCCACCGGGCTGTCATGTATTATTGCGCCCAGAAAGGCTGAAAGCTCGGCGGCCAGCATATCCTGACCGTTGTCGCTTTTCTTTCGGTAGACAATATCGCGCCCGGACTTTCCAAGCGGCACACGCATTCCTTCAGACTGAGAGCCGGGTTCAGCCAGTGAGTATAGATCCGCCTGTTTGGCCGCCAGATCAAGCGAGTAGTAACCCGATTGCTGAAAGATGCGAAGTTTGCGCATGGCGTGAAGCGAAATTCGCGAGGCCGTTAGATTTGCCACCGCGCCGTTTTGAAAAGTCAGCCGGGCGTTGGCAATATCCGCTTTTTCTGAAATCACCGCCACTGCGGAGGCCTGGATGTCCACTACCCGTGACTTGATAAACTTGAGCACCAGATCGATATCATGAATCATCAAATCGAGCACCACTGCAACATCAGTGCCGCGCGGGTCAAAAGCCGCCAGGCGGTGGGCCTCGATAAATGACGGCTTTATCTTTTCGCTGTCGAGAGCAAGCACCGCCGGGTTGAACCGCTCAATCTGACCGACGGTTACTTTCACATTGTGCGCGATGGCCAATTGGTGCAGTTCGCCTGCATGCGCGGCATCCGATGTGATCGGTTTTTCGATGAGGCAGTGGATACCGGCTTTGATCAGACGCGAGGCGACCTCGTGATGGCGACTGGTGGGGACGACAATGGAAACGGCGTCCACTTGGCCGACTAACTGATCAAGAGACGAAAAAGACTGAACTGAGTATTCGGCGGCGTACTGCTGTGATTTGGCCGAGTCGACATCGTAGCACCCGACCAGTTGTGACTCGGGAAGTTGCGCCATCCAGCGCAAATGATGCCGCCCGAGTGCCCCGACCCCCACTACCGCTGTTCGGATTTTCTTCATATGTGAGCTGAGGCGAGAAGTCGCGCTACGACTTCACTATTGGCCCCTTCTATTTTATGATTCCGCGCTCGGACTTGGCGATGAAATCGAGCACCTGACGGACATCGTCGTTCTTTTCAATCTCCGCGTTGGCCCGCTCCAAAGCCTGTGTGGTGTTCAAGCTTGAAAAGAACAGTAGTTTGAACAAGTGCTCCAAAGTGCGAATCCGTTCGATAGAAAATCCGCGACGACGAAGTCCGATCGAATTGATTCCGACGACTTTGGCCGGGTATCCGCCGACGAGTGAGAACGGACAGATATCCTGCGGCACGCGGAATCCACCGCCAACCATACAGTGAGCACCGATTTTGACAAACTGGTGTATCGGCACGATTCCGCCGATCGTCACCCAGTCTTGTATCTCCACATGCCCGGCCATATTCACCGAGTTTGCCAAAATGACATTGTTCCCGACAATGCAGTCGTGGGCGACGTGGGCATATGCCATGATGAAACAATCGGCGCCAACCGAGGTCTCGCCGTGGGCTTTGGTCCCGCGATTGATCGTCACATATTCGCGCACAACGGTGTTGTCGCCGATTTTCGCCTGAGTGATTTCTCCGCCAAATTTCAGATCCTGCGGATTGGTCCCGATCACCGCGCCGTGAGATATTCTCACATTTTTGCCAAGCTGTGCGCCGGAGGCCAACAAAACGTTTGACGCAATCTTGCAATTGTCGCCGACGATAACACTGTCTTCAATAATGGTATTCGGACCAATTGTGACATCGTTGCCGATTTGAGCCTTGGGGGAGACTACCGCGCTCGCATGAATGCTGGTCATCGATCCACCACCATCGCCATAAAGTCGGCACTGGCCACTGTGGTGTCATCGACAAACGCTTCGCCGGTCATTTTGCAGGTATTTCTGCGAAACGCCTGCATCTTTAGTACGAATCGTACCTGGTCTCCCGGCAAGACCGGCTTGCGAAATTTGGCATTATCGATAGACATGAAATACACAACCTTTGTCTGCGGATTTTCCACCGCATTAAGAAGGAGAATTCCTCCCGCCTGGGCCATCGCTTCGAGTATCAATACTCCCGGCATGATCGGATGATCGGGAAAATGTCCCTGGAAAAACGGCTCGTTGATCGTGACATTCTTAAGGACCGTCACACTCTTGTCCGGTTCCAGATCAATCACCCGGTCGATAAGCAGGAACGGATACCGATGCGGCATGATTTTGAGAATGGATTGAATATCGTAAAAGGCGTTCTTGCTTGCCGAAGGAAATCGTTGCGCC
>JBGAWZ010000106.1:0-5951 GCA_044227335.1 Candidatus Zixiibacteriota bacterium
CTGGTCGGTATTATGCTATGCAGTCTTGTCATCACCGCGGTCAGCCCGGCGTTCGCCCAATCACCGAGCGTGTTAAAACCGTTTAATGCACAACATCAGGCCGGAATCCGCCTGGGCGGATGGTCCAATTCCGGCGACCTGCCGCCTGTCTCAAGCAGTAGTGGGGGTGTGTCGTACACCACCGATTTCAAAGGCGGAGCGTTCTACTTTGAAGGATTTGTCGGACTCCGGTTCTCGCGGCACATTATGGGCGAAGTCTCATTCGGCATCTTCAATCGCGGCGATGTCAATCTGCACGACGACGCCACCGACTACCAGTTTTATGGGAATCTGCTGATCTATCCACTGCTGGTGCGAGGAAAATTCTATCCGCTCGCGACCACGGCTTCCAAACTGCAACCCTATTTTTCGGCCGGTGGCGGATTTTACTACGGACACCACAATATTCAGTACTATCAGTCCGATGTCTATTTCTCGGGTTTCAACACACAGTCGGCGACCTCGTTTGAATACGCCCTCGGCGGAGGCTTCGATCTGCCAGTTGCCGAAAAGATCGCCCTGGAACTTAATACCGCCTGGATGCCGCTCAACTTCGGCAAGGACTTGATCACTATTCGTAAGTATGATGGCCTGGCAATTACTATCGGAGTCAAGTATCTCTTTACCTCAATCAAGTAGCAGGAACTGAAATTCACGGAGGATATATGAAAGTTGGCATTAACGGATTTGGCCGGATCGGACGATTGGTCCTCAAAGCGGCACGTAACACCGATATCGAATTTGTCGGAATCAACGACATCACCGACGCCAAGACGCTCGGTCATCTCTTGAAATACGACTCTATTCACGGCCGGTATCCCGGTGAGGTTGTTGTCGACGGCGACGCGCTCGTGGTCGAAGGAAAGAGAATCCCGGTGCTGGCGGAAAAAGACCCGTCGAAATTGCCGTGGAAATCACTCGGCGCCGATGTCATTTTGGAATGCACCGGTAAGTTCACTACCAAAGAAGACGCCTCCAAGCACATCACCGCCGGAGCCAAGAAAGTTCTCATCTCAGCACCGGCGAAAGGTCACGATGGTACATTCATCCTCGGCGTGAACTCCGACCAATATGACAAGAGCAAGCACCATGTTATTTCAATCGGTTCCTGTACCACCAACTGTTTGGCGCCAGTGGCAAAAGTACTTCTGGACAACTTTGGGATAGTTAAGGGATTCATGACGACTATCCACGCCTACACCGCCGACCAGCGATTGCAGGATGCGCCGCACAAAGACTTGCGCCGCGCCCGCGCGGCGGCTGTCTCTCTGGTGCCCACCAGCACCGGCGCGGCCAAGGCGATTGCAGAGGTATTGCCGTCGCTAAGAGGTAAACTCGATGGCGTCGCGATTCGTGTCCCAACTCCGGACTCATCGCTGGTTGATTTGGCAGTCGTTCTTGAAAAAGAAGTGACCGCCCAGCAACTCAACGACGCTTTCCGCAAGGCTGCCAGCTCCGGGCCGCTCTCGCGAACGCTCGAGTACACCGAGGACCCGATTGTATCAATCGATATCACCGGCAATCCGCACGGTTCGATTGTCGACGGCCTCATGACCAGTGCATCGGGAAATCTTGCCAAAGTGTTCGCTTGGTACGATAACGAGTGGGGTTTCTCCTGTCGAATGGTTGACATGATGCGGATGATGATGTAAACCCAAGAAAGAACACATGAAAAAAGTAACTGTTGCCGACATCAACTTTCGCGGACAAAGAGCGCTCGTCCGAGTCGATTTCAACGTCCCGCTCGACAAATCGGGGAAAATCACCGACGACCGTCGCATCCGCGAGGCGCTCCCGACGATCAAGAAGATCTCAGCCGATGGCGGCATGGTGATCGCCTGCTCGCACTTGGGTCGCCCCAAAGGTGGCCCTGATCCGAGCTTTTCGCTCCGTCCATGCGCCGAACGCCTTTCTGAACTCTTAGGTAAGAAAGTCGTTTTCGCCGAGGACTGTATCGGTCCGGAGGCGGCCAATCCGGTCTCGCGAATGAAAAACGGAGACGTACTCCTGCTTGAAAATCTCCGCTTTCATCCGCAGGAAGAGAAAAACGATCCGGAGTTTGCCAAGAAGTTGGCGTCATTGGCCGAAATCTATGTCAACGACGCATTCGGCTCGGCCCATCGCGCCCATGCCTCGACTGAGGGTGTGACCCGGTTTTTCCATCAATCGGTGGCCGGCTTTTTGATGGAGAAAGAACTGAAATATCTCGGGCAGGCGGTTGCCGATCCGAAACGCCCCTTTGCCGCCATTCTGGGAGGCGCAAAGATATCCGGCAAGATCGATGTGATCGAAAACTTGCTCGGCAAAGTAGATATTCTCATCATTGGCGGCGGCATGGTCTTCACATTCGCCAAAGCGATGGGGTACGAGATTGGCGATTCGCTCTTGGAAGCGGATCGAGTTGACATGGCCAGAGAACTACTGGTACGTGTGAAATCGACCAACACCAAATTGTATTTCCCGGTCGACGCGGTCGTCGCCTCGGAAATTTCCGATACCGCCAAGACCTCAGTTGTACCGATCGACAAGATTCCAGTCGGCCTGAAGGGTCTGGATATCGGGCCGGCGACCGTCAAACTTTTTTCAGACACGCTCAAACCTGCCAAGACTATTATCTGGAACGGCCCTATGGGCGTATTTGAGTCCAAGCCGTTCGCGACCGGGACAATTGCGATTGCCAAGCTATTAGCCGAATTGACCGTCAATGGCGCGGTCACGGTTGTCGGCGGCGGCGATTCTGCTTCCGCAGTCGCGCAAGCGGGAGTTGAAGAAGAACTGACACACATTTCTACCGGCGGCGGGGCATCGCTTGAGTTCCTTGAAGGAAAAGCCCTGCCGGGAGTAGCGGCGCTGACTGATTGGACAACGGTGAAAGTTGGCTGATCAGCGCCAGAAAATCATTGCCGGCAACTGGAAGCTCAACGGCACCGTTCCGGAAACCGAACGACTCTTAGTCGAACTGCTGGCTAACAATTCGGTAGGGAAGAGCGTAACTGTTGTCGTATGCCCGCCATATCCATCGCTCTCCATAGCCTCCAAGCTACTCCAGGGCAGTCAACTAGCGCTCGGCGCTCAAGATATGTCAGCGCACGAACGGGGAGCTTACACCGGTGAAGTGTCGGGGGAGATGCTATTGACAGTTGGGGTGCAGTTCGTTATTTTGGGCCACTCCGAAAGGCGGCAGTATCATGCTGAAACCAATGCGTTGGTATCGGCAAAAGCCAAACTGGCACTGCGGCTTGGCTTAGTGCCGATCATTTGTGTCGGCGAAACGCTTTCGGAGCGCGAGGCCGGCCGGACCGAAACGGTTTTGGCCACGCAGGTGGCGCAATCGCTGGTTGGATTGTCGGCCGAAGAACTGGCCCGAGCGGTGATTGCATACGAGCCGGTCTGGGCAATCGGAACCGGCAAGACTGCCTCGCCAGAAATGGCTGAAGAAGCGCACGTGTTCGTGCGTACAAAGATTGGAAGTATTGATTCGGCGACCGCACAGCGGGTGCCGATTTTGTATGGTGGATCGGTCAAGGCGGATAATGCCGCCGAGCTTTTGCGACAGCCCAATATCGACGGCGCGCTCGTTGGCGGCGCCTCACTGATCGCAAAAGACTTTTTGACGATTGTACATTCTGTCTGATTGGAGGTCCTGAGTTGTTTGTTGCATGGGTTGTATTTCACATCATCGTCTCCATCGCGCTGATTATCGTGGTGCTGATGCAGTCATCCAAAGGTGATGGGCTGGCCGGTTCGGCGTTCAGCGGCGGTATTTCCGGCGCGGTGTTCGGCGGACGCGGCGCGGCCGGATTCTTGTCCAAGGCCACCACTGTTCTTGCGATAGTGTTTATGGTAAACTGCGGCGCGCTGGCCTTTATGTCGTCCAAGCAAAACGCTCCCGCGACCGGAGGCTCGCAATCGACCGAATCGCCAATTACGCGTCAGGCGCAGGAAGCGATGAAAGAAGCGCAGGCCCGCCAGGATGCGGCGAACGCCCGGACGGCGCAGGACTCGACTGCCAACGCCAACAAGGCGGCGGTTGACTTCGCCAAACCGGATTCGGTTAAGTAAAACAAAAACGCACGCGGAAGTGGTGGAATTGGCAGACACACTATCTTGAGGGGGTAGCGGAGCAATCCATGCGGGTTCAAGTCCCGCCTTCCGCAGATTTACAAAGACCCGTCGCTTGAAAAAGCGGCGGGTTTTTTTATTCATCGATTTCTGACAGTCGACACTCGTGCAGCGCGCAATCCGCCAATATTGACCTTTTTCATCCTCGTCAATTGTCGTATTTTAACCGGGCATGACGCTCAATCCCGGCACCAGAATCGGATCATACGAAATCATCGGCCCGCTTGGCGCGGGTGGGATGGGGCTGGTCTTTCGTGCCCGCGACGTTCGCTTGGGGCGCGAGGCGGCGGTCAAAGTGCTACCGGCAGATCTGACCGCCCATGCCGAAAGTCTGGCCCGCTTCGAACGAGAAGCGAAAACGCTCGCCTCGCTTAACCACCCCAACATCGCCGTGATCTACGGACTTGAAGAGTCGGGCGGCGTGCCTCATCTGGTGCTTGAGCTGATCGAGGGTGAAACGCTTGCCGCGCGACTCGGTCGGGGTCCATTGGAACCTCGCGACGCCTTATCAATCTGCAGTCAAATCGCCGCGGGAATCGAAGCGGCGCATGAGCGCGGAATCATCCATCGGGATCTAAAGCCGGGAAATGTGATGATCAATGCCTCGGGAATTGTCAAAGTTCTCGATTTCGGTTTGGCCAAGAACGACACAACCCAACCACCGGGGGCGAATCCGGCGCACTCACCCACCATGACTGCCTACTCAAGCTCGACACAAGCGGGAGCGATTCTCGGAACAGCGGCATATATGAGTCCCGAGCAGGCGCGAGGGAAAGCGGTCGACCGACGAACGGATGTCTGGTCATTTGGTTGTATTCTATACGAATGTCTGGTAGGTAAACCGGTGTTCAGCGGTGAGACTACCTCTGATCTGCTCGCCCGCGTACTTGAACGGGAGCCGGATTGGTCAAGGCTACCCACCGCTACACCGTCACGGCTGAAAGAGACATTGCGGCGTTGCTTGCAAAAAGACGCCGAGGCACGGCCGCGTGATATTCGCGATGTTCGGTTGGAGCTTGTTCGACTCTCCTCATCGGGAATCGTGAATGAGACTCAGGCGGTCAACTCAGTCGGAGTATTGCCATTTGAGAATCAAAGCGGGGCGGAAGATGAATTCTTTGCCGATGGAATCACTGATGAAATTCTGAACGCGCTGGCCCATGTAGAAGGATTGCGGGTGCCGGCCCGGTCCTCCTGCTTTGCCTTCAAGGGTCGGCGGGAAGATTTGCGATCGGTGGCGAAAAAACTCGATGTGAACACCATGCTCGAAGGAACAGTCCGACGAGCAGGGACACGGCTTCGAATAACCGTTCAGCTCGTTAATGTTGCCGACGGTTATCAACTGTGGTCGGAACGGTATGACCGTGAGATGACCGATGTCTTTGCCGTACAGGATGAAATCGCTCACGCCGTCGCCGGGAAGCTTAAAGTAAGTTTGCGGGGATCGCGCGACATAGCCGGCGGAAGGCACGGTACCTCGAACATTGAAGCATACGAGTTGTTTCTCCGGGGAAAGGCGTTGCAACTCAAACGCGGCAGGTATCTTCGAGACGCAATTGAAGTCTTTGAGAAGGCAATTAAGCTCGACCCGAACTATGCCGAGGCGTTGGCTTGGCTTGCTGATGCATATCGACTGCTTGGGACCTTCGCCGTCGTGCCGCCAACCGAAGTCATGCCCACGGCGCAGGCGCTGGCTGAGCGGGCGCTCAGTTTTGATTCGCGATTGGCGGAAGCATATGCGACTCTGGCCGATGTTGCCGCGCAGTACACCCGTGATTATTCACGAGCAG
>JBGAWZ010000107.1:0-5938 GCA_044227335.1 Candidatus Zixiibacteriota bacterium
CTGCCACCATCGGCAGTCCCAAATCAGATCCGGATTTGAGGGTGTCTCCCGAGAGCACGCCAAGGCCGCCCGAGTAAACCGGAAGGCCGGTATCGAGGCCGTATTCTAAAGAGAAATAGGCAATCGTGCTGTCGGAAAGCTGGGGGTATTTATGCCCGAACCAGCGTTTTTGCGACAGGTAATGCTTGTACCGGCGATAGGTCTTGTCCAGATTGGCCAAGAATCCGTCGTCTTCCGCCGCTTTCAATAATCTCTGCTGAGGAAGATGCGAGAGCATCTCGATCGGGTTCTGAGCGGTTTCTTCCCACAAGTCTGGGTCGAGACTGATAAATAAATTTACCAGGTCCCAATTCCAGGAATACCAAAGATTGTTGGCCATTTCCTGTAGCGGACGAATCCGCTCGGGCACACTCGGAAGAACCAAAAGTTGTTTTACGCGCATGAATATCCTGATCGGGGGGGAATAAGGGTACAATACGTGGCCACCCGAACAAGAGTAATATCGGCCTGAACCTGTCGTAGGTTAACCGTGGAGGGGAAGACAACTGGTCCTGTATCAATCATTTCGGGCGCATCCATGCCTTAACTGACGGCGAAAATTGCCGACAAGATTGTAAGATATGGTAAAAAACCCCGAAATTGAAACAATACTGTTTTTCCGCCCCTAATTGCTTAGACTACATACCACTATGAAACGACAATCCCGACGAATCGGAGTTCTGACGGGCGGGGGAGATTGCCCCGGCCTTAATGCTGTTCTACGCGCCATCGTGCGCACCGCCCAAAACGATTACGACATGGAAGTGATCGGCTTTTCCGACGGCTACGAAGGTCTGATCGAAAACCGCTTTCGTGTTCTTGGATCCAAAGATGTCTCCGGCATTCTTTCTCAGGGTGGGACAATCTTAGGGACTTCCAACCGGGCTGATCCCTTCAAATATCCGGTCATGCAAGGTGACGAAGAATTTGTGTATCTCGACCGTTCTCAGCAGGGTGTTCTCAACTATGAGTCGCTCGGACTAGAATCTCTCATCGCGATTGGCGGCGACGGCACCATGGCCGCCTCGGCGGGCATGGTTACTAAAGGTCTTCAGATAGTCGGCGTCCCTAAGACAATCGACAACGACTTGATGGGCACGGACGTGACCTTTGGATTCGATACAGCGCTTCAGATCGCCACCGACGCCATCGACCGGATTCATACCACTGCGCAATCGCACCACCGGGTTATGCTGGTCGAAGTCATGGGACGATATGCCGGATGGCTTGCCCTCGGATCGGGCCTGGCGGGTGGCGGAGATATCATTTTGATCCCGGAGATTCCATACGATATCAGCGCCATCTGCGATGCCATTCGCCGTCGTAATGCTCAGGGCAAAACATTTTCTATCGTCGTCGTCGGCGAGGGAGCGCACCCGATGGGCGGCCAGATGCATGTCAGCAGAACAGTGAAAAATTCCCCCGATGCCATCCGCTTGGGCGGCGTCTCCCACCGTATCGCGGCCCAGCTTGAAGCGCTTACTCACATCGAATGCCGCGTGACCATTCTTGGGCATCTTCTGCGTGGCGGAAGCCCCAGCGCCCACGACCGGATGCTTGCAATGCGCTTTGGAATTGAATCAGTGCATCTGGTGGCCGCCGGAAACACCGGCCGAATGGTGTCGCTGAAGGGAAATGAAATCACGTCCGTTCCGATTTCCGAGGTTGCGGGGAAACAGCGAAAAGTTACCCCCGACCATCCGTGGATTAAAGCGGCCAATTCGCTGGGTATTTGTCTCGGTGCGCCGCTTGAGGTTTCGCTTGAAGAGTATGTTTCCTGATCGACATGGAGCGATCAGCAACGGTCTAAATTCACAGGAGTGCAGTGTACGCCAATGGGATCACCAATTAATCGCCGGAAATTGATCGAACGCCTCAAAATTTCTCCCGCCTACCGAGTCGCCTATAAGGATCCCGACTTTCTCGCCGCGCGCGACACCCGCGCCAGCAGGCTTCAACTCGAACTGATGAAGGCCGAACTGCTGATGCAGGCGCATCAGATCCGATCGACCGTCGTCGTATTTGGTGGTACCCGTATCGCCGAGCCGAAAGATGCTCGTCGCGTGGTCCGCGAACTGGAGCTCAAACTCAAACGCCATCCAAACGACAAGGAACTGCGCCGCCGAATGGCGGTTGCGCGGGCTGTGCTGGCCAAATCAAAGTACTACGACGAGGCTCGCGAGTTTGCCCGGCTGGTTTCGACCGAATGCCAGAGTAACAAACCGCACGATTATGTTATAGTTACGGGAGGAGGACCGGGGATCATGGAGGCGGCCAATCGGGGCGCCTACGAAGTCGGCGCTAAGTCAATCGGTCTCAATATCACTCTGCCGATGGAACAGGAACCGAACGCTTTTATCGATCCGGAACTCTGCCTGCAATTTCATTACTTTGCCATTCGCAAAATGCACTTTTTGATGCGAGCCAAAGCGCTGTTGGCTTTTCCCGGCGGATATGGCACCCTCGACGAACTCTTTGAGGCGCTCACACTGGTGCAAACTCGCAAAGTCGACCGCCTTCCCATCGTCCTATTTGGCGAGACCTATTGGCGCAATGTGATCAACTTTGATTATCTGGTGCAGGAAGGGACAATCGACCCCGACGACATCAAGCTCTTTGTCTACGCCGACAAAGCCGCCGACGCATGGAAATACATCAAGTACTTCTGGCAAGCCGAGGGCAACGGACGGAACGGCAAATAGCGTCTGGGGCTATTTGATGAAAAGCCCCTGCGAATTCAAATACGGTTTCATGTGCGCGCGAAGGGTGAGCGGTGAAGTATCCGCTACTCGCCGCGCTGAATGTTCCGACCACGTGTAATCCCCGGTAAACTTCGAATACAGTTCTTTCTGCACCTCGCGTCCTGTGAGATGCCCGCCTTTGTCGATTACTTGATCATATTCGGCAATGGCAGAGTCGAATTGTTCATCCGAATATTTCTCCCGGCAGTAAACTCCTTCAACCGGCAGACGCGGTTTAAGCGCCGGTACGGCGACCGGATACCCAAGTGACATCCCCATGACTGCGAAAGTATGCAACGGCAGGCTCAAAAACGTAGTCACCTCTTCAGGATGATTCCTGATCGATCCAACCATCACTCCACCCATTCCCATCGCCTGTGCCGCCATAAGGGCGCGGCTGGCGGCCAGCGCCGTATCGACTGTCGCCACCAACCCAAGCTCGGTGTAGTCGCCTTGGAATGGATACCCCTTCGCCGAATTGATTCTCTGCAGTCGATGGAGGTCGGCGCAGAAGACCAGAAACAGCGATGAACGCGCAACGTGCGCCTGATTACCAGTTAGTTCTGCTAACTTGTCTTTTGTCGCCTGTGATCTAATCCCGACTATCGTATAGGCCTGCAAATTCGACGAAGTAGGGGAGCGCTGAGCGGTTGTGACAATTGTCTTTTCATCTTCGGCCGAAATCTCGCGGCCTGAAAATTGGCGCACCGAGACGTGGTTGTTGAGAAACTCGAGTAACGGATTCATGTGTACACATCTCCAAAAATAAAACGGCCGGACCTTGTTGGTCCGGCCGTGAATATACGAACGCGTCAAACGCGGTCAATCAAAGATCACATCTCGCTGTAGTTGCGCTGGGCCTTTTTGGCCGCGGCAATCTGCCGCAGTACTTCTTTCAAGTGTGCCTGCGTCATACCGTCAACAGCGCTCGATCGGGCGCCACGTCCGGCTGACTCCTCAATCATATCGAGGTCATTGGCGGCCAGCGTGCGAGCATCAGGCGGGAACGCGGCCGGAGCGCTCAGGTATATATTCACCAGGCGCTGAAGGTGTATCAACTGGAGTTGGCGGCGGAACGAGTTGATATTGGACGGTCCATTCAGCTCGCTCCAGATCGATTTACGGGTGTCGCTGAACATATCGAACATCGTGTACTTTTCATCGCCGGCTTTCACTCGGGCGAGGTTATTCACCAGTCGACCCAAAGTCTGTGCGCTGTACAACTTGGCCAGAGCGCCATTTTGTACATTCAGCACCACCTGATGGAACGGATAGTCGATCGGCGGGCCGTACAGGTTTGAGTAGTCGAAATTGGGGAAACGATCCGGCCCGAGTTTGTTCAGCAATTCAGCGGGGACATCGAAAGCGTCGGCGGCGAAGATATAGTCCTTCAGGAAATTCATCGCGCGGCGCTGTTCAGCGGCCGGAGTCGGGCGGAACGGAAGCTTGCCATTGGCATCGCCGATATGATTGCGGGCGGTGTAAATACCGCCGACATATTTCGGCGCCCAGGTGGCCGCTTCGCCAAACGCTCTCCAACCGTACATGAAGACATTGTACAACTTGTTGTAGCGCTCGCCCGGTTTCTCGAACTGTTTGATGCCGTTGGTCCAAAGTTCGCGGGTGAGTTTGATCTTGTGTTCGGCAAACCCGATCGGGTCGTTGCCAAGATCAAAGTAATTGCAGGACGGATCTATCGAAACCGCCGAGCCACCCATGGCATCCTCATCGGTGCCGTACGTCAGAAGGGGCTCCGCCGATTTCGCGGCGATTTCCTTCAATTTCGGAAGATCCTCAAGCGGCGTCTTGCCACCCAGTTCAGAATAGCCGTATTCAATTACCCAGTCGTCATACGGTCCGGGAACCGAATTGTAAAACTCGCCCTGTGCTATTCCTTTGCCCGCAATGTTCGGCGCCGCGTATTCCATACACGTACCGACATTACTGTGCTCGGTAGTGAACCCGCGGTCGTTGATCTGTTCGGGGGAGTAGATGGTCGAGGCCTTGAAATTATGGCGAAGGCCGATCGTATGACCGACTTCATGAGCTACCAAATTGGCGACATACGAGTGAATGTACTCGCGCGTGATAGAGTCTTTGTCGGCGAGTTCACCGACCGCGCTGAGAATATAATTCAATCCGAACGCCCCTTCCATCGCCGATTCCGCACCGTAGGTGCAGGCATTGGGATTGGTCGAACGGGGGAATTTCTGCGAAAGCCCATCGGGGTCAAACGGTGTGCTACCGTCAAACGAGACCGGCTTTATGAAGTTTTCGGCGGTGTTAAACATGAAACGGAGAAAGTCCGATGAAACGCGCACGTCGGCATCAAGAATCTGCCCTGTGAATGGATTGGCGCGATGCGGTCCAACCGCGTAACCACCACCGGGGACGATGATCCATCGAACCGTACTGTAGCGAACGTCTGCCGGATCCCAGGTCGCGGTGTCTTCCATTTGCTTGGCGACAATCGCGTTTCGGAATCCGATCTTTTCAAACGACTTGTTCCAGTACTCAATACCCTCGGCCACGGCATCACGGAACTCGGCTGGCCAGGTGTTCTCTATCCAATACACGACCGGCTGAACCGGCTCTGACAGGCGAGCGTCGGGGTTTTTCTTGCGAAGATCCCAGCGGTCGATGAATCGGACGTACGGCGACTCCTTGGAGATGCCAGTGTAGTCCAGGTACTGCGTCATGAAATATCCAACTCGGTCGTCGGCAATCCGGGGAACATACCCGTCTGAGGGAAGAGAGGTCAGCGAAATATGGTATGTCCAGAAGAAACTGTACGCATTCTGAAGTGTCACCGCACCCTGCGGTTTGGAGGTCTTGTAGTGCAGGATGGCATCAATTTCGGAATTCTCGGGGAACGATTTAATTGTCCCGAAATAGCTGTTTGATGCGTCGAATCCCAATCCGGTCTGACCCAGTTGGCCGGCGAAATACCCGACATTCTCGCCATCCTTGATGAAAAACGACGAGGCGTCAATGAGAATCGCGCCCGAAGTATCTGGTTGCGATTTTACCTTGGTCGAGGCATAGAGGCCGTCGGATTTGGCCCCGACTACTGCTTTGGCCATGGTCGAGCTGGAATCAGCGCGCAAACGAAGGTTTTTTTCCATCAGCATGACCGTCTTGCCCACCCGCTTCAAATA
>JBGAWZ010000108.1:0-9739 GCA_044227335.1 Candidatus Zixiibacteriota bacterium
GTCTTCCTCCAAAAGCAATCTCAACTTGCCTGTTATACACGCTTCGGTCAAGGAAATATTCACGAATCGGTCGCAAGAACCGACTGATCTACCCATGCTCAAATCCTATTTTCCTCCGGGTGGTGGACAGAACATATTCCGACATAGACACAAAATCAAAGTCGTCAAGTAGCCGCTCAAGTTTCATGGCCAAAACAGCGGTCGAACCATAGGTCCGGAACTTTTGCATGGCTGAAAGGCCCTCGATGCGCGGCAGGTTTGGATCGAGCTCCCACGGATGGATATAGACAATGGCGGGCAATCCCTCAGTGTTGAGTTTGCGTACCATGGCGCGGGAGTACCAATAGGGCGAGTGGCGAAGGTATCCGCCACCGGTCACCGGCAGGTTTTGGCCGAAAAACCTGACAGTAGACGCCGGCACTTCCCAGAGCGACCGCCCGCCCGAAAGTGCCATTTTGAAAATCTGCCGCGGCGCGCCGGGGACACCATACAAGTCGTGCTTTATGGGAAAAATCGAACTGTCGTATTCAAACCCAAGTTCGGCCAGAATCTCAAAAGCCCAGGTGGTTGACGGATTGAGCGACCAACTGGGCGCGCGATAGCCAATCGGCTTTACACCCGTAGCCGCGATAATGGCATCCATGACTCGTCGCGTGTCGGTTCTGAATTGCTCGGGCTTGAGCGTATCGACACGGATGTGGTAGAAGCTGTGGCAGGCGACTTCGTGGCCGGCGTCGACAATCTCGCGCATCAATTGCGGATACTGCTCGGCGCACCATCCAAGCACAAAGAAAGTCGCGCGGCGACCTTTGCGATGAAAAAGCTCAAGGAGACGGCGGGTGTTGCGCACAACCGTGACCGGAAGTTTCGGCCAATCCTCAGGAGTGTAACGCCCTGCCAGCACCTCAACGACAAACCATTCTTCGAGGTCGACTGTCAGTACATTCCGCGTCGTGATCATGAGGAAATCCCGCGCTGATTTGTCTACGAATTCTTGGTCGGCTTGAGGGCCGACTTTCTATCGCCGGAACCGGGGTTTCCTTTTCCGGAGTCTTTCCCCTTCTTGCCGATATCCTGGGGTCTGGGATGATAATCATATCCGTATGCGGAATAGTCGTAGTAGTACGGCAACTGGCCGTCCATGTTATTAAGAACCACTCCTATCAGTTTGCGACTCTGCGAGCGCAAAATCTCCGTGGCTCGACGAACGACTTCGCGCTGAGTCTGCCCGGCCTTGACAACCATCAAGACGCCGTCAACTTCCTGCGACAGGAGCATGGGATCGGAGACCGGAATCACCGGCGGGGCGTCGACTAAGATCAGGTCGTAGTAGAATTTCATTTCGGTGATGACATTCCCGATCGAGCGGGAATCGAACNNNGACCGGCGCAGATAAGGTCGAGTTTTTCAAGCGCAGTGCGCCGTGTGACATTTTTCGCGGCCGTTTCGCCGGCGAGAATTTCCGCCAATCCGTTGTCACGGTTTTGGCTGAAATAGCGGTGCACCGTTGGCCGTCTCAGGTCAGCATCCAGCAAGAGCGTCTTCATTCCCTTGCGGGCGGCGGTCATGGCGAGAAAAACCGCCACGGTCGACTTGCCTTCAGAGAGCATCGCCGAGGTCAGCATGATCGCTTTGAGTTCGGTGTCGGCTGGCGTGTTCTTGATATTATGCAGGAGCCGACGGAATTCGGTGGCGAAATCCGTTTCCATGTTGAAGTAATCGATAACCGAGGTGCCGTTGGCCACGAAATGCTATCCTTTCTCGGAGATTCTGCGAAGGGCGTGCGCCATCGCCTGATACGTTTCCTGCGTAACATCCAGCGCCACCCGAACCTTGGACAATGACGGATTGATCTCGGAACTGCGGCGGAATTGTTCGACCGCCCGTTGCCAGGCCAGACGGGATTGTTCCAAGTATGAATGCCCCAACTCGGCGTGCAGATCGACATAGTTCGGATTTTTTTCGATCTCGGACTTCAAAAATGAAATGCGGTCGGCGATCACCTGTTCATTCACAAGATCGGGAAAAGTGATGAACTTCATGTAGTACGACGAAAACTCGCGTCGGTGATTTTCTTTTTTCGTTTCGCGTATACGGCGGAAAATGGCATGGGCGCGCAGGAGATCCTGCTGGGCCAGCGCAGTCAGGCCTTCTTCATATTGCGGGGTGGCGTATCCGGCGTAGATGAGCGAAGCCTTGCGAAAACAGTCGGTGATTTTCGCCATTGACTGCTGATCAATTTGGCCTTTGGAATAACTGAGAGCAATCGCGATATGGGCCATGCCGAGATTCAAATAGGCGTCGGCGTAATACATATTGATGCCGATTGCCTGCTCGAATTCAGAAATCGCCCGACGGGGATCCTCGTTATGGAGAAGCGCCTCACCGAGATTATTGCGGTAGTCCGCGTAGGCGGGACGCTGTTCAACCGCACGGCCAAACGATTCCACCGCCTGAGGCAAACGCCCAGCGGCAAGTTGAGTCATTCCAAGATAATTGAGCGCCTCGTGGTAATCGGGTTTGACCCGGACCGCCGACAGAAAAAGCTCCAGAGCCTCGTCGATAAATCCTTTGTAATAAAATGCAGTCCCCAGATGAAAGAGCATCTCCGGCGCGCCGCTATCAAGCGCCCGGTGGTAAGCGCCGAGAAGTGTTTCGATCTCTTTTTTCTTCTCACCGTGGGCCAGCTTCACCAGCGACAAAATGTCCTGCGGAGAGACATCGGTCGGGTGCGGACAATTGACCGTCTCTTTTGGTTCGCCGTTCACATACACACTGGTAGCCACCGCCCCAAGGGCGGCGTCACTGCTGGTCTGGATGAGATATTCGCGATTGCGGTCGGTAACTTTGCTTGATACCCGATAGGTTTCCATGAGTCGATTCGACCTTTAGCGCGTGGTGTTGTTTTTGTTGTTCAGCCGATCGATAAGCAAAATGATGGTTGTCGCGGCGCCACCCACTCCGGCGATGGTGCCAAGCCCGACCCCCAGAAATCCCTGACCTTTGGGTGGCACGACAAAGGTGTCTTCCTTGCGTACAACGTAACGCGCCGGACGGCCTTCTTTGGAGTACTTGTCAAGGTTTACCTTCAACGTTTGGGCATAGTAGCCGTCACGGGTTATCAACCGGGCATTTTTCAGATCAGCATTCGGCGACGGCCCTCCGGCCAGCGCCAATACATCGAGAATATCGGAATTCTCCTGAAACTCTATAGGACCCGGGCGGTTGACTGCGCCCACTACATAAACAAAATTCTTTTGAGCTGTCGGCTGTACGACAGTCGATTGCGGGATACTTGCAGGCGAGCGAGGAATCTCAATTGTGTCTTCACGGCGAACTCTCGGCAGGCGCGACATATCGCCGGTCGCCAGAGCGTCAGCCACGTTGGCATACTCGATCTTGCCGGCATCGGCGCCACCGCGGATAATTATCACCCGCGAGAGGTCGCCCAGTTCGTTGATGCCACCCGCTTCGTTGATGATTGTCCACAGGTCGGGGATTTCTTCAAACGAATGCTTGCCCGGTGTGCGCGCCTGTCCAGTCACATACACAAAGTTGTGATTATACTCCGTGACTCTTACGACTACCTGCGAGATGTCTTTGTCGAATCTGGAGATTAAGCGGACGATGTCGTTTTGAAGTTCCGTGATTGTCTTGCCGGCCGCGTCGATTTGCCCGAGGATATCCAGTGCGATCTTGCCGCTACCGTCTACTTTGACCGTCGCGTTGAACTGTGGTTTCTGCCAGAACCGGACGTCGAGGACATCATCCTGGCCGATTTCATAATCGGCAAAGGCCGTCGTGGTGAACGCGAGAAACAAAAGACAAAGGGCGATTACTGACTTCATGACAATTCCCATCCGCTGGTTTGGCCGTTCCATGACTGTCTGGCGTTATACAATTGCCGCAGGGTGCAATACCCCGACGACAGGCCGAATATACCGGTGCGCCGACTGAGGTGTAAAGACTAAAATCCCGCTTGTCAAAGGGTTACCGAGGCAAAAGTCTGTTACTTCTGGAATAGCTGACTGGAATTGCGCCCCTGCTCTTTGGCTCTCAAAAGCCCCATGTCGGCGGCAAAGATCAGCTTTTCGGGATTGTCGCCATGTTCGGGGAACACCGCCGCTCCAAGTGAGATGGTGCATTTCACCCGCTGGGCCTCGCCGGGCAGTTCAAACTCGCTGATCGCAAGCCCGGTTCTGATACGCGCCATGAAAAGTTCGCAGGTCGACAAATCAGCTTCGGGCATGACCACACAGAACTCGTCGCCGCCGTAGCGCGCGACTACGTCATTATCGCGCACCGACTGCCGGAACAACTTCCCCATCTGGCATAAAACTGCGTCCCCCGCCTGGTGCCCGAATTTGTCGTTAACAGTTTTGAGCAGGTCGACATCGATCATCACAAGACCCAATGCACGGCGATATCGTCGCGCTCGGTTGATTTCCTGTGCGAGACGGTCCTGCAAGTAACGATGATTATACAGCCCCGTTAACGGATCGGTGTGGGACAATTCTTCCACCCGCTCAAACGATTCGGCATTCTCGACAAGTTCCGCCGCGGCGTCATTGAAAAAGATCAGCTTCTGGGCAATTTCCGACGGTGGCTTTGAATCAGCCCAGGCAATGAGCCCCCGACGATTGGGCGATAGCGGAAAGGCGACCGCGTGCCGCAATCCGCCACGAGCCAACTCGCAGGATAGCTCGTCACCGCTCCCCCCTGCGGCCGGGGCGTGGATATCGATTACTTTTGCCCCCCGCAACCGTGAAACCAACAGCTCAAATGATTCTCGCCGCGGTACATGCAACGTATGATGAATTCCGCCTGCGACCACCTGTAGCGATTCGGTGCGGTTTTTCGGCTCATAGATACCGACAAATCGCTCCAGTCCGATTTCAGATTGGGCGGTCCCGATCAGACGTCGGACCACTGTTTCAGAATTTCTGTGCCGCACCAGCCGAAGGACTTGTCTTGCCGGCCGATGATCGCGATGCTCTTGCGCAGACGACTCGCCATTGCCGTCGAGAGCCTGAGTTAACTCTGCCCCGCGCACCGAATCGATATGCGCAACAGCCGAGAGCATCTGGCTGACTGTTCGCAACTGTGAGTGCAAAGCAGAGTCGAGAACAGCTTCGTGTAGCTCAAGCAGGATCAGGCCGTAAACTTTGTGACCCCAGAAAACCGGAAGGCATCGGCTCAATCCGGGAAACCGGTGGACGACCGAGTCGCTCTCGGATGGGAGGTCGGAAATATCGGTCAGGCTTTGTAAGCCGTGGCGGGCGGTGAAATTGGCCTCCCAACGGTGGTGATATGAACACGAAGTCGACGGATCAGTGGCACCGTCGTATCCCAGCGTATTCTCCACCCGAAGATGATCGCCGCGCTTGGAGAGATAGAGTGATTGTGTCACGCCCTTGAGCGAATTGATATAGGCCATGGCCGCCTTGACCGCGTCGTCGTATGAGTGTGCCCCCGAAATTTGTGCGAGAATTTCCAGATGATCGTCGGGTTTGCTTTCGCTCCGACCGCCCCCCTTGCCGCGACGAACAAGCAACAACACGGCAGTCGCAAGCCCTGCGCCGAGCGCAAATGCGATGAGAAACGTACTCATACTCTCCTGACGCGCGACTTCGGCTTATGATCGCCGATAGTCATGAGGGCACAAACTTCCCTGTCTGTGCTACGCGCTAACTTCGCCGCCAGGCAAACCGGAATCGAGATCGCCTGGTCAGCAATCGGTTTCGCCGGAGTACACCGAACACATTCCACCACCCGGCGTTGTGGTCGGACCGACGTTGCAAGTCAAAAACTATTTCGCTGATCGACGCGAACGGATCGCGCCGCACAATCTGCAATACGGCGCCTTCAAGATCGGTGCTTACTGTTTCGGCTGAGCCGATGAAGGTCGAGGTGCTGGCCGAGAGCGGATATTCCGCCACCGCGGTCGACCGGTCGACTACTCGGAGTCGCGTGACTTCATCGGCTTTTTTTTTTGACCGTCGCCCGACCCTCCCGAAGGGTACGACCGGGCCGCCTCATCCACCGATCCGAATGCCTGCAGAATGTTGTCGAACTCCAAAAGCTGAAATATCTCGTAGACATCCGGCACCATCCCCGACAGCTTGATATCTCCGTCGTTGGCCCGAACATCTTTGATATGCGAAATGAAAATCCCCCACCCCGCCGATGAAATATAGTCCACACCGGCCAGATCGACCACGATCCGATACCGCCCGCGCTTCAAGAGCGAATCGATCACTTCTTCAAGCTCACCGGCGGTTAGGGTGTCGATAACGCCGTCAACTCGCACACGCGAGACTTGGCGGTCGGCATCCGTCTCTGAAAGCGAAATCTGTATATTATCCATCGTTGAAAGTCCGGAAGGGGACTATTCCCGTTATCTAAAGTATACCAAATCGTGCGGTTACAGGCAAGGGGAATGTCATAGCGCAGCAAGGATTTCCCAGTGCTGAATAGGGCATTGTGCGTGGCGGCCGTCCTCGCCCGCCACGTTCTCGTGCGCGGCAGACGTGCCATTTGTGGCGTCAGGTGCCCTCACCTGACGCGGGCTCTTGTAGGTCGGCGTTCCGAAGTCCGGCAACAGCCGGACGAAAAACCCGACATCTTCTCTTGGTAAGTCTCTCGCTCCTTCGCGGGTGACATCCGCTTTTTGACTAAGCACGTCAACCCCGAAGACGGGATTTGACCTACGAAACAAATTGCCGTGCGTGGCGGACATTCCTGTCCGCCGCGTTACCGTCTTCTTTGTAGGGCAGGCTCGTCTTCGAGCCTGCATTGCTTGGTAGCCCGGTTGTGTCCAAAGGGTATTTGGCGGGTTCGAAGACGGACCCGCCCTGCGAGGACTGAGGCCAATGAATCTCATCCCAACGCAAGCGTTGGGGCACCAGAGTCACTGCTCAGTTACGTCTTGGTCGCTGTTTTCCTGATTCGGATCAAACTTGGCGACGATAAACGTAATGTCATCGGCCTGGCGGCCAACGCCACAGTAATCATCGATTTCGTTTACGAGCGCAGACGACAATTCCGTCGAGCTTCGCTTTTTCCCCTGCACCGCTTGCTGGAAAAACTTCCGGAGTCGGTCAAAGCCGTACTGCTTGCCTTCCCGGTTTACACCCTCAGTCACACCGTCGGTATATAGCATAAACGAGTCGCCCGGCCGAAGCTCGACCGTTGCCTCGTCAAGCCCGTCACCAAAGCTCCACCCCGGCGAGACCGGCACACCGACCGGCATTCCGCGCGGATTCAGATATGTCACCGCACCCGTTTCGGCCGAATGCAAGATCATCGGCGTGTGATAAACATCCCCGGCGGCGTGTTCTTGACCATGTAATCATTCACTGCGATTAGCGTTTCGCGGGCCGAGCCATAGCGGGCCGCTTCGAGCCGGAGCACAGTTCTAAGCATCGACATCACAAGCGACGCCGGCACACCCTTGCCGGAAACGTCGGCCACGACCATAGCGTACCGTCGCGAGCCGATATCGAATATGTCATACAAATCACCGCCGACATGCGAGGCCGCGCGATAGAATGCTTTGACATCAAGCGATGGTATCTGCGGGATCTCCGCCGGTAGAAGCGTCTTTTGAATCTGCGACGCTACTTCGATTTCTTTGGCCATGCGTTCCCGCTCGATCACATTCCTGCGGTCCCGACTGAGGCGAGTCATCATGTCGTTTAAGGCGCGTGCGATCTCGAACAATTCGTCGGCGCCCTCAAGCGGAATCTCAGTATCCATATCGCCTTGCGAAAACCGCCGCACGCGTTGGGTGATTTTGACAATAGGTCGCACGAAATAATTGGACAGCAGGTAAATTCCACCTATTCCCATGAGCAAAAGCACGGCCGTAAGAATCAACACTGCATTGCGGGCTTCCACCAACTGCGCGACATACGTTTCATCGGAGTAGGTCATATGGACAGTGCCCAGTCGCCTATCTCGCGCTTGAATTCGTGTGACGAGATACCGTAATTCGGTTGCACCCGCCTGATACAATTGAGGGAAATCGATTTGTGATGTATCCACACCGTCGGGGTATCGATACGGTTTGCGGATATTTCGGATATCCTCCGAATGCGCCAGCACCAGTCCGCTCGAATCAACCAGCACGATGACTTTCAGCAGTGGATTGGAATTGGAATACGACACGATCAGTTCGTCGAATTCGACATCGCTTCGGCGATTGATCAAATACCCCTTGGCCTGCTCGGCGACTGATTTGGAGAGCGCCTCAACTGTTTGATCAAGATGCTTGTATATCCCCGCGACTGTGCGCTGGTAGACAAACCAGAACGCAACACCTATGATGATACTGACGATCATGAAAGTCCAGACCGAAAACCGTACGCGCAGACTAAAGAGCCGTCCGACCAGCGGCGGCGAATCGGGCGAGCCGGTGTCGAGGCGCTTGATCATCCGAAGCTCGTTAAACCCGGCCGATGAGATATACTGCACCCGATCCATGATCTTTTGGATCATGTAAAAGCCGAGACCGCCTTTGCGGCCTGACTCGACCAGACGATTTAAGTCAAGTTCGCCGGCGCCGGACGGATCGAACGAACGCCCGGTATCAATGATGGAAAACGAAACGAGTTTCTTGTAGATGACTATGCGAAGCCGGAGTAGCCCTTTTTCGTAGAGATACGCGTGCCGGATTACGTTGGTGGCCGCTTCTTCCATCGCTAACAGTACAGAAGCGAGCGTTTTGCGCGACATCCCCGCCGCGCCGCAGGCCTCTCGCACTACCCGCTGAATCGACTCGAGGTATTTCTCTTCGGCCAGAAACTCAGCGTTGATTTCTTTGATGGGGCGGTTGAACATAGGCAGGAAAAAACAGGAGCCGGAACACCTGCGCCAGCTAAAAGTTGGCGCGCCTACTGTCCACTTTGCTCAGTCTTGAGGCGAAGACGCGCCTGATTGATATTGTCCAGCGTGTTCGGCTCGTTCGGATAGACTTTCAGGACTTTTTGCCAGGCCTCTATTGCTTTGTCGTATTCTTTATCGCGCATGTGGCGCAGACCTTCAAGATAGAGCGGCCATATCGCACGATCTTGCTGGAGATCCTCAAGCGTCGCTACCCGCGAACCACTCGGCTCAATCTTGGCCAGATACTCAAGCGCGACCACATCGCCCGGGCGGGCTTCAAGTACCGAGCGGAATCGCTTGGCCGCTTCCGCCTTTTGCCCCTGATTGAACAAATCGATACCGATTTTGAGATGTTTGTCGACGTCCATTCCGGCCAGCGCTCTGCTCCGTGTCTCCTTGGCCCAACTGTTGGCCGAATCAAGAGCAAGAATGCGATCACAGGCTTCAATAATCTCGATTCGATTGCCGGCCTGCTCGGCGCGCTTGGCGCTGTCGGTGTACGCGGCGATATCGGCATCAATCGCGGCATAAATATCCCGCTGGAGCAACCGGGCCTCACCATTGTCCGGCTGAATGTCAAAGATCAACTTAAGAAGATCTGAGGCCGCCGAATAATACCGCTTATCATAAAATGACTTTGCCTGATCATAGTACGATTGCATGAACTGCCCAAGCTCTCGTTGCGTGGCGCGGAGCTTCTCTTCCTGCTCCGCCTGCACCCGCTGGGCGTTTTCAATCGCCGCAATCGTCCCGATATATTCCTGATTGGTCGAGTCCTCACCGTACAGTTTTTTGAAATACAACAGCGCCGAATCGAGCCGGAACTGATGCATGTACGAATTGGCGGTATCTT
>JBGAWZ010000109.1:0-5902 GCA_044227335.1 Candidatus Zixiibacteriota bacterium
CAGGTCTCGACCGAAGCGATGGAAAAGGCGCAGGAAGCCGAGCGCACCATGCCGCTCAGCACCTACACTTCAGGCGATGACGAGAAAGCACAAAGGAAATAGTTTCGATGGAAATATCAGCACAAATGGTCAAAGAACTCCGCGAAAAAACCGGCGCGGGGATGATGGACTGCAAAAAAGCGCTGGCTGAAGCCGCCGGCAAATATGATAGAGCAGTGGAAATCCTCCGCGAAAAGGGGATCGCCAAAGCGGCCTCGAAAGAAGGTCGCACAACTTCTGAGGGACTGATTGTCTCGCAGATTTCCGGCGATAAACTAGGAGTCATGGTTGAAATCAACTGCGAGACCGACTTTGTAGCTCGCACTGATAAGTTCCGTGACTTTGTCGCCAACGTGGCCAACCATGTTGCCAACTCGAAGGCCTCCGATGTTCCCGGACTTTTGGCCGAACCGATGGCCAGCGGCAAGTCTGTTTCGGATTACGTAACCGAAACAATCGCCTCTACCGGCGAAAATATGCAGATCAAGCGTTTCGCCAAGATCAATACCGATGGCTTTGTGACCAACTACATTCACCCCGGCGACAAGCTGGGAGTAATGGTTGAGATCGGATCGGCTAAAGCCGGTTCAAACGCCGAGGCGTTCCGCGCTTTTGCCCGCGATATCGCCATGCAGATCGCCGCGACCAACCCAACCGCGGTTAATCGCGAACAACTCGACCCAACACTGGTGGCCAAAGAGCGCGAAATTCTTCGCCATCAGACCGAGAATGAAAAGAAGCCGGCCGCGGTGATCGACAAGATCGTTGACGGCCGTATGGAGAAGTTTTATTCTGAGGTTGTGCTACTGGAACAGCCGTTCGTGAAGGATAACGACAAAACGGTGAAGGATATCATCAAGGAAAAAGCGGCCGCAATGGGTGACGACATCCAGGTCCGCCGGTTCATTCGGTTCCGCCTTGGTGAGTAAGCCAGATATGCCATCGGACCAACCTGCTCCAGTCTTCAAACGGATTCTATTAAAATTGTCCGGGGAAGCCCTTATGGGTCCCGGACAATTTGGTATTCACACGCCAACAGTTAATTCTATCTGCACCCAGATCAGCGACGTCTACAAACTCGGTGTCGAAACCGCTGTCGTTGTCGGCGGCGGCAATATCTTTCGCGGGATGAACGCCGCCGAGCGGGGGATGGACAGAGTAACCGCTGACAATATGGGCATGCTCGCCACGGTTATGAATTCTTTGGCGATGATGGATACGCTTGAGAAGATGGGCATATACACTCGTGTAATGTCAGCCGTGAAAATCGAAGCCTTTGCCGAGCCGTATATTCGTCGCCGCGCCATCCGTCATATGGAAAAGCGGCGACTGGTCATCCTGGCCGCCGGCACCGGCAATCCGTACTTCACCACCGATACCGCCGCCTCGCTTCGCGCCATGGAGATCGGCGCCAACCTGATGATCAAGGCGACCAATGTCGACGGCGTCTATTCCGCCGATCCGAAAAAAGACCCGAATGCCACCAAGTTCACCAGGCTGTCTTACATGGACGTGTTGACCAAAGAACTCAAAGTGATGGATTCCACTGCCATTTCACTACTGAAAGAAAATCATATCCCGGTCCGCGTGATCGACGTCAACCGGGAAGGAAATCTCCGCCGGGTCGTTCTAGGCGAAGATATCGGCACGCTGATTTCGTAACTTCACCAAGGAGAATCGTATGAGTGAGGGAAACGACAAACTTGCGGCTCTGCACAAAGATGCCGAAGACAAAATGCACAAAACGGTCGAGTCGGTAATTCGCGAACTGCACGCAGTCCGGACCGGCAAAGCCTCGGCCCACCTGTTGGACACCGTGAGGGTCGAAGCTTACGGCACTGTCATGCCGCTGAATCAAGTGGCGACTGTCAGCGCCCCCGAACCACGCCTATTGGTCTTGACCCCATTTGACAAGACGATTTCTGGAAACATTGTCAAAGCCATTCAGAAGGCCGATTTGGGATTCAATCCGAATGTCGACGGCGCCATGATTCGCATCGTCGTCCCCCAACTCAACGAAGAACGCCGCAAAGAACTTGTCAAACACTGCAAGCACGTCGCCGAAGAGGGCCGTGTGGCTATCCGAAATGTCCGCCGCGACGCCAACGAGCATTCAAAGAAACTGCTCAAGGATCACAAAGTGACCGAGGACGAAGAAAAGCAGGCGCTTGAAAAAATGCAGAAGCTGACCGACCAGCACATTCACCAAATCGATCAACTGGTGACGCAGAAAGAACACGAAGTTCTGCAGGTGTGAGAGCAGGTCACATAATACAAAAAATCCGGCCCCTGCCGGATTTTTTTATCCCGGATATTCCCCGCTGATATACTTCCGTAAATAATTGTTCTCGTCCGACATGCTGTCGAGCTGGGCTTTGACGATGTCGCCGATGGAAACCAGCCCTATCACATTGTCATTCTCGACAACCGGCATATGCCGAAACCGGTAGCGGGTCATGATCGCCGCCACCTGGTAGATTTCGTCATTAGGTAGCGCTGTCATGACATTCTCGGTCATGATGTCCCAAACTTTCCGCTCGCGAAAGTTATCCGGCTCGCGGTGCACCAGTGCAAAGATATCTTTGTCGCTGACGATCCCCACCAGTTTTGCCTGAGACAAAACCGGAAGACAACTGATTTTGTGGGTCAGCAGAAGTTGCATCGCCTCGGGAATAGTCGTCTCAACTGTCGCAGTGACAAGCGGCCGCGATTTGGCGGAAAGGATATCGCTTACCAACATAACGCACTCTCCAAAGGTTGCGTGGACCCCAACGGTGGAGCCGCTATTGATAACTTCAGATTTGCTTCGTAACTTGACTCAGATAATTCCGGATACCGGATACATATGAAACATACGCGCCGCAATTCCCATGTCAAAGCAAAAATGCACTTAATCGGTCTAATTTTAGGTGGATTCGGCCTGGCCGGTACAACGTGTGCCCAAAACGCGAAACCGGAAATAATTGACTACTACTGGAATCATGCCGCACAGTACTGGCAGTCCAACCAGAAAGCGATCTCCAATCGCCTCGAATCCTGCGACGTCACTGCGATCGTCAAGGAGCTAAGCCGCGGGGGAGTGGTCAAATCGGCCGACACCTCGGTCAGCCGATACTTCTATTCGCCGACCGCCGTTGATTCAGTTGTCCATTTATCCGGCGAAAAGCGTCTGTCGGTCGACGTCGATTTAGCAACCCCAGCGATCTTTGACAGTGTGTATCACAAGTTCTTCTTCCCCAACGATACCGGCGCCGGTGATCTGGCTATCGGTTTCGACACCGACACTCTCATCGACCGACGCCCCACCGGCATTCTCACCATCGACCGGGAATCGTATTGCGCTCGTCGGCTCCACATATCCTGGCCGCACAAACCGGGGTTCCGGCGATTTGGCCGGAGTTACCATTTTGTTCAGATGGATCAATTGACCGTGGTAGACACAATCATTGAGTCGGCCGTTATCGAGCGTCTCCTGGCCGACGACGACTATCGCCTTGAGATTACAATCACAAACTACCGTTTGCGCCAGCCGGTCGACAGCCTCTCCCGTTAATCGATTGCTTGCGGCTGATCGCGATACGTTGTAATTTCCCGGTTCATGGACGATTCACTTGACGACCTCAAATCACGGTTGACCGCCGAGCCGGAGCGGATTCCGGTTCATATCGCGATCATCATGGATGGCAACGGCCGCTGGGCCGCCCGCCGCAATCAAGCGCGTACTTATGGTCACGAGGCGGGGGTGAAGGCGGTCAAAGAAGTCGTCAAGGCGTGCGGCGAGATCGGCGTCAAATACCTCACCCTGTACACCTTTTCGGTAGAAAATTGGAAACGACCGGTCGACGAAGTCACCGCTCTCATGTCGCTGTTGACCCGCACCACCATCAGCGAGCTGGACGACCTGATGCAAAACGACGTCAAGCTCATCACTACGGGCAGAATCGGCGGACTACCATTGGTGCGCCGAACTGTCCTTAATGAAGCGGTGAAAAAAACCGCCAACAATAAGGGACTGGTGCTCAATCTGGCACTGAATTATGGCGGACGGACCGAAATCCTCGACGCCGTTAAAGCGATCTCCAACGCCGTCAAAGCCGGAATGATCGACCCGCTCCGAATCGACGAAGAACTCTTCTCAAGCTTCCTCTATACCGCCAATATCCCCGATCCCGATTTACTGATCCGCACGTCGGGGGAGATGCGCATTTCCAATTTTCTGCTTTGGCAAACCAGCTACACCGAACTGTATGTCATCGACACCCTCTGGCCCGATTTCGGACGCAAAGAACTGTTCAAGGCGATACTGGATTTCCAGCAACGTGAACGGCGCTTCGGCAAAACCTCCGGACAGGTGGAATCATGAACAAGAATTTGCTAATTCGCACCGCCGTCGCCGCAATTGCAATCCCGATCATCTTGTGGATATGCTATCGAGGCGATTTATGGCTACTTGGATTGATCGCTTTGTTTTTCATAGTAGCACTTTCAGAATTCTTGATTGCTGAGAAACACAGGCCGTCGACGATTACCTTTTGGTTGATCGTTTGCGCGGGCCTTTTTCACATGGCACAAATTGGCGGCCCGGAACTTGGATGGGGAAGACTGGGTGAAGACGCCGGCGATTCTTCATTTGGTACGATACTCACTGTTTCTCCGCTCCTGGTGATCCTGCTATTGGGCGGAATGTCGTACGCCACCGGGAAACGGCCACCGACGGAGCTTTTCACCAGCTATGCGCGACTCCTCTGGGGAGTCTTGTATCTATTTACGTTTTATCCCTTCGTGATTTTTATAGGTCGGTCAATTTCGGTCGGGGATACCGCCTCGCCCCTCGGCGGTGACTGGCTACTATTTCTATTCGGCCTCCTTTGGCTCGGCGACACCGCCGCCATGTTTGTCGGTAAAGCATTCGGCAAACACAAATTGGCTCCAACGGTTTCGCCCAATAAGACAGTCGAAGGGTTCGTCGGCGGGATCGCCGGAGCCGTAATCGTTGCCGTCATACTTGGTTTCTGGCGACTCGACATGATCCCAATGTGGCAACTTATCACAATTGCAATATTGTGCTCGATCTTCGGCCAGCTTGGTGATCTGGTCGAGTCCATGTGGAAACGGTCACTCGGAATTAAAGATTCCTCGGCGATTATTCCCGGCCACGGCGGCGTGCTCGACCGCTTCGATTCACTTTTGTTTGCCGCGCCTGTGATGTACTATGCTATGATTCTGATCGGAAAATGAAAGCGTTCGACTTTGTCTTCGCCGCCCGGCCGCTCCTGCTTGTCCCGGTCTGGTCGGTCTATTTGGTGGCGCTCAACTTTCACCACGAACTCGCCGGTAAGGCTTTTGACTGGATCAACGCCCTATCTCTGCTTTGCCTGACACTCCTCGGCGCCGCGGCCTGCTACCTGAATCAAGTCCACGACGCCGACTCCGACCGAATCAACAACAAAGGATTGTTCGTCGAGCGGGGAATACTCACAGAATCCCATCTGACTGCCGGTTTCATCATCCTGTCGATCGTTGGTCTCGGCCTCAGCGTATTCGTATCAAATCTTTTCTTTCTGATTTGTTCTCAGCTACTGGTTTTCGCATACATCTATTCCGCGCCACCATTGCGTCTGAAAGACCGCCCTGTCGCCGGGCTTGTCGCCAACGCCTACTGCATCGGCTTTCTCGTCGCGTTCTCGGTCTTTCCCAAGATCAACGTCAACAACGCCGGCCTTCTCGGTTGGGACAATCCGTTCTACTTCGCAATGGCGGTCGGCGGCGTCTACCTGTTGACCACCATCCCCGACCGCTCCGGCGACTCGGCTACCGGAAAATCTACCGTCGCAGTAGTCGCAGGCCGCACTGCCACGATCCT
>JBGAWZ010000110.1:0-5886 GCA_044227335.1 Candidatus Zixiibacteriota bacterium
GCTCACGTTCTTCCTCGAAATCGACAATCTCTTCAATCGTCACAATGTGCTGGGTGTCTATTCTCGCTCAGGATTACCTGATGACGATAATATCCGGCAGACCTCGCTGGCCCTCGATGCCAACTTGCTGTCCGGACTCGACCGGCTATACGATCACGATCCTCAGAACTACTCGGCGCCGCGCACCGCTCGCCTTGGAATGGAATACAGTTTCTGAGCGCAAATGGGATGGGTAAACAAATGACAGGTCACAAGAAATTCACAATCGCGGCGATCACACTCGTCCTTTGTTTCGGAGTCGAGTTGGGTATCGCCCGACCTGCTCCGAAGGCCAACGGAGCCGGAGTTGATGGCACGCCGCCAAAGATGATCCCGTCACCGGCGACTATTGATCAAGTTGTTCACGATTTCGGAAATATCGCCACCACCGTTGACAACTGGGGGTATATCGGCGGTTACGACTGGCAGGGACTCCCGTCCGGCGAATGGCCGCGCGGAAGCCACCACCACTATCTGGCCGAAATCAAATACTGGATGGGTGCAATCGTTGGCCCCGACACGCTCATAGCCGACAGCTACGAAGATTTCCAGGGACTGCCGGACAGCATCAACGGCGGCGAGACATACAAAATCCATCTCTCGACTGACACCAGCCGGTACTATTCCTATAACCCGACCGACACCACTGGAACTGGACTTGGGAATCCGGCACAAGGGTGGAAAGTCTGGAATTTTGACTCCTCAGCCTACACCTACAATCAAGTGTACAGCACGCGTGACACACAGTTGGTCTCTGGCAATTGGACTCACTATTTCCCCGGTGGACCAACCTCACTCCAGGAATCGCACTACCGCTTTAATGACGCCGCCGAAGGAAGTTCACTGCTCGGTCTTGAAATGACGCAGACTGTCCTGCAATGGAACTACTGCTACAATCAGGACTTGATGTATGTCATCCTCGACATCAAGAATAACTCAGGGGCCGACCTGACCAATTTCGCATTCGGTTTGTATGTCGATCTCGATGTAGGCGCCAACGAGCAAGCAGGACAAAATGGTCAGACCGATGATCTGGTCGGCTCAGATTCCACCCAGAATCTCGCCTGGATTTACGACGAAAATAAGTACGATGAAGGGTGGAAAGCCAATACCGGTATCATGGGGACTAAGTTCATCGAGACTCCGCAAGGGATCGGGATGACCTCATTCCGCACCGGCGACTGGGCTTTGGTGCCGGACAACGATCCGGGCAAATATGAAATGATCGACGGCACCCAATACGACGGCTCGATTCCGCCGGCTGATCAATATTATGTGCAGTGTACGCGCGGCATCAATTTCATGGCCGATTCGACCATCCGCGTGGTATTTGCTCTTATCGCCGGAGCCGACGAAACTGCTTTTAGGGCCAATGCCCAGATGGCACAGACACTATATGATGCGCACTATGTCGGTCCGCAACCGCCCACCGCGCCGTTTCTTTCTGTGACCGCCGGTGACAGCAAAAACTATTTACGTTGGACCGACACCTCGGAAGTCGGTATCGATCCGCTGACCGGTGTCAATGATTTCCGTGGCTACAAGCTCTACCGCTCCGACAACAAGGGAAAGAACTGGGGCGAACTTGATTTGACCAATCGCAACACATGTTTGGAAATTGATTACAAGCGGCTGGCCGAATTTCCGGTCGGCGCACCGGGTGAACCTATGGTCCACTCCTATATCGATACCGGCCTGTCCAACGGCGTTGAGTATTGGTACTGCCTCTCCGCCTATGACGCGGGCGAACCGGGACTTGTCGATGTGCTTCAGACGGGTTTCGGGTCACCTAACTCGGCGAGAAATGTTGGCTCAGCAACTCCGCGCACCAATCCGGCCGGATACTACTCTGCCGCCGGAACGGTCGAACATCAGACTTTGACTATCGGCCCGCCATCAGATGGAAGTATTAAGCCGACGGTCTTTGACCAAGCGTCATTGACTGGTTCAGACTACAAAGTTGTGTTCACCGACGCCCCCGACCAAACATACTGGCATTTGATAAATGTCACTACCGGCGACACCGTTCTGAAAAATCAGACTATCGAAAATGCCGATGAGAATCTCTATCCGATCGGAGAGGGTCTGAGAATTGTCGTGAACAACGCCGATCGCGCGCCCCGTGGTTATGACCAAACCGGCTTTGCGACGTCCGGTGATACTACCATGGCACTCTCGGTCTTTCTCGGTCCGATTATTCCATTGATCACTGGCGATGACAGCTATCATTTTGGTGACGCCAAGATTCGCGCCAATTACGAAATCAGGTATACCGGCGATACCACTATTGCCACTTCGGTATGGGAAGGTTTCGACGCCACTACCTATCCGAAAACGCGAATACCCTATGAAGTTTGGAACACGACAACCAATCAACGCGTGTCGCTTGCCAATACGTCGGTTTCAGGTACATGGGGACCGGGTAGCACGGTAATAATTGTTGACTACCCATACGACTCAACCGCCGACTTGACGGCCGACGCATTTCCATACTTGTATGGCTGGGCATTTCGATTCGACGCGACTGTCTGGAATCCCCAAACGGGCGATGTCTTCGCGATTGAAGGCGCACCGGTCAACGGGCCGAACGATGAATTTGTATTCAAGGCCGACGGTATCGACGCGGCCCTGGCTGGCAAGAGTCTGAGCCGCGTTCATACGCTTCCCGATCCTTACTTCGGTCGTTACAGCTCGCACGTAGAAGATCTTAACGGCGAAACTGTGCTCCAATTTGTGAACTTGCCCGACAAGTGCACGATCCGCATTTACACACTGTCCGGCGATCTGGTCAACACTATAGAACATGACAATATGACCGGAACCGAAAATTGGGACCTGCTCAGCAGTGACCGTCGCGAAATTGCCTCGGGCGTCTATATCTACCATGTCGACTCACCGTACGGCGAAAAACTCGGACGCATGGCGATCATGAAGTGACGAGGAACATATGAAAAAAATTCTCATCACATTGCTACTGTTACTCCCGGTCGCCGGAACGAATGCCGAGCAGACCAAGGTCGGTTCGGCCGGAGCGCAGTTCTTGAAAATCGGCGTTGGTTCACGGTATCAGGCGCTCGGCGATGCCGGCGCGGCTACGGCCAACGATGTCTACGCCATGTTCTGGAATCCGGCGGGACTGGTTGGGGTCGAAGGAAACGCTATCAGTTTCACCAACGTTAATTATCTGCTCGATATCGATATGAACTATGTCGGCTACGCGAAAAACTTTGAGGGCATTGGCGTTTTCGGTGCTTCTGCGACCGTGCTCTCGATGGGCGAGCAGGTTATCTATACGTATGAGAATCAAGAGGGGAACGGCCAGCACTACACCGCCGGATCAATGGCAATTGGCCTTTCATTCGCCCGGCAGATGACCTCGACCTTTGCTTTCGGTGGCACCGTTAGATATGTCGGCGAACGGATTCACCTTGAGAAATCATCGGGGTTCGCCGTCGATTTCGGCACGATGCTCTGGACGGGATTCCGGACACTGCGCCTTGGTTTGGCAATCACCAACATGGGCCCGCAACTTAAGTTCAGCGGCCCGGACCTGACTGTCCCATATGACGAACAGGGTGGCGGTGGATCGAATTATCCCATCGGGGCCTCAGTCGATTTGAACAAGTACAATTTGCCCATGATGTTCCGCATGGGAATGGCGTATGACATGAGCGTCGGCTCCAACTCGCTGGTAACGTTTGCCGCGGATCTCCGTAACCCCAACGACAATGTCCAGCAAGGGTCGCTCGGGGCCGAATTCGGATATAACGATCAGTTCTTTGTCCGGGGCGGGTACAAGATCAATAGCAAAGAAGAAAAGCTGTCGCTCGGCGCCGGACTGAATACCTCGGTGACCAAGGACACCAAGCTGAGCATCGACTACGCCTGGCAGGATTTCGGGCGGCTCAATTCGACACAGCGCTTCTCAGTTGGATTTACTTTCTAAGATGGCTGAAAGATTCAAAAAATCATGCCCCCTTGCGGGGCATTTTTTTTGGTGGTGGATCTGTCCTACTGGACTTTTCGTGTACAATGGAATATACTGAAGATTCACCCTCAACGAGTTATGGAAGTATGAAGAGTTTCCGACGTCTCGCTGTACCAGTCACCGTTGCCGTTCTTGTCCTTGGGTATGTCCCCGCCCAGTCGGCCAACGAATCCCCCCTCGAAGTGGTCCAGACCTACCTCGACTATGTTGCCAGCGGCAACTATGAGTCGGCCATCGAGCTTTGGAGCCCCGCCTCAGCCGCCCGAGCCAACCGGTTCGGGATCGAATTTCCTGAGTCTCCAATACGGGCCGACGCCGCCTCGCCAATGGTTCGCCACGCCAACGAATTGTCGGGGTACAATATCCAGCCTGTCCAGAGCCTGCAAACAGTTGGTGAGAACGCTACCTTCGTCAAGATGCTCTTCTCTGCGACTAAAGAGAAGAATTCGCTTCAACAATGGTACTTCACCCGACATGAGGATGAATGGTACTGGCTTTGCTATCCTCAAGACGCTATCGCCAAAGATTGGCCGGTGCACGAAAGCAGATACTTCAGGGTGCATGTCCATCCCTCGGTTGCCAAATACGTCAGCGCGCCGGCGATGGCTCAGTTCGATCACTTTGTCGAAACTGTCGCCGACACTCTTGGGCTGACCCGCGCCGATATTGCCCTGATCGCTGATAAGAAAATCGAGTATTTCTATTGCAATGATGACTCCACCGTGCTGTCAATTACCGGACAGTACACGAAGGGGGTGCTGGATCAGTCATCCAACGACATCATTTCGTCGAGCTTTCCGCATCACCACGAAGTCGTCCACCTGCTGACAAATATCAAGCTCAAATCGCTCCCGCTGTACACTCTACCGGTAGTCCGCGAAGGACTGGCAGTCAGATTCGGCGGTCGATGGGGGAAAGGCCCGGCGGCGCTTTTGGACCTCGGCGCTTTTCTCATTCGGGACACGCTTGTATCTATCGACTCGAGTCTGGCGGTACCGAATTTTGAGAATTCGTCGGAGATGGATCTTCTGTATCCGGTCTCGGGAGTAGTCGTTTCATATTTGTGGGACAAGCTTGGCAAACAGAAGTTCTGGAGTTTGTATAGCTCAGTGTCTGGCAAGCAGGATCTCATCAGTCGCTGGTCAACCGCCGAGGTTGGCACCAGAATGGCGACCGCTCTCTCCCGGAAAAGCTGGGAAGAGGTCAAGTTGGGCCTATCGGCGTACTTAGCGCAAAATGTCGCCTCGTGGACAACATCAAGCGCGGGAACTTCGCCCAAAGGAAAACTGATCTGGAACAGCCCCACTGACAGTGTGGTCATCGACGGCGATTGGATTTGTTTCTCAGTCAAAGCCGATTCCGGCGTCATGGTCAAAGAGAGCTTTCTCCTATTCAAGGATTCCACTTTTTCCGGCCATACATCGCTCCTCTTTGAGGAACACTTCATGGGGGCGGTGCCGTTTGATGGCTACCGATACGGAGTTCGGATCGATCAAAACGAAGCCGGCGTGTACGATTATGCAGGAAACAACCTGATCTCCAAGTTTATCCTCGGCATCAATGGCATAGACAACTACTACAATCCGAAAACAAACCGGGTTACGGTCAAATTCAAGAAAAGCCTGTTTGGGCTGGCCGTCCCAGGGACCGCTGATCTGACTGCGGTGCCATACTAAGAGATTGTACCGCGAACTGATTTCGACATTTTTACAGGTTTCAGGAAGACACATATGGCTGACGGATCAGCAAAGCAATTCGATTTAGATTTGATAGTTATCGGCTCAGGGCCGGCCGGTGAGAAAGCGGCAATCGAGGCCTCCAAGCTCCGCAAGACCACCGCGATCATTGAGCGTCAATCG
>JBGAWZ010000111.1:0-5871 GCA_044227335.1 Candidatus Zixiibacteriota bacterium
ACCGATGTTCCCAATTACAGCGCCATCGTCTACAAAGATGTTTACGAGGGCATCGATCTGAAGTTCTTCGGCAATGGTCGGCAGTTGGAATACGACTTCATTATTCAGCCAGGGGCAGATCCAGGCCAGATCGCCGTCAGGTATGAAGGGGCGGAGCGACTGGCGGTTTCAGCAACAGGAGATCTGGAGGTTACCACCAAGTGGGGAACGGTGGTCGAGAAGTCGCCATACGTATATCAGTTGATTAACGGTCAACCGTACCCTGTGCAGGCTGTCTATGTGCTTAAAGGCGATGATCGGTTTGGCTTTGAGCTTCCGAGTGGGTATCGGCAGGAGCTGGCGCTGGTGATTGATCCGGTTATCATCTTCAGTACCTACTTGGGTGGGACAAGTAGCGAGTCGGCATACGACGTTGTTGTCAATGGCACTAATCAGGTTTACGTTTGCGGTCAAACTTATTCGTCGAACTACCCCACACTTAGTGCTTACGATGCGTCGTTGAGTGGGACCTCTGATGCGTTCGTGACAAAGTTCAACTCATCCGGAACTTCACTTGCGTTCAGCACGTATATCGGCGGGTCGGGTGACGAGAGAGCTGAGGCTTTGTCCATAGACCAGGAATCGGGATTCGGAATTGTCGTGATCGGGAATACGGCTTCTACAAATTTCCCAACGGTAGATCCTATTGATGCGTCTGCAAACGGTCAAGACGATGTGTTCATACTTCGTCTTGCGCCTGCGGGGAATGCCATATACTTCAGCACTTATCTCGGAGGGTCGTTGGACGATTTTGCCGGCGAACTTGTGGTGAAGTGCAATGGGCTATGTTTGCCAACATCCGGGTACTCAATTTGGATTTGCGGCGACACTTACTCTACTAACCTCCCCACGGCAAATGCGAGTCAGACTACAATAGGAAGTACGCTTGACGCCTTCCTCGCTAAGTACGTAAGCACTTTTTTGGGCACGAGTCTTTCCTATCTGACATACTATGGCGGTTCGGGTGGAGAAAATGGCAACTCGTTGACAGTATCCGGCTCACCGGCCAGAGTTTGGGTGGGTGGATATTCGTCAAGTAGTAACCTCCCGGGAGTCGATGGGTATGATGTCACATACGCAGGCAGTACTGACGCCTTTCTGACCGGATTTGATGTTGACGGGAGCGGCCAGATATATCCGGCCGTTGGAACATACTTTGGTGGATCGGGGAGCGATCGAGTGCACGACATACTTTCTCCGTCGTCCGACGTCGTGTATGTGGCCGGGTCTACATCATCAACAGGCCTTGGCAAGCTGGGACATGATGTAAACTTCACCGGGGCCGACAACGCCTTTGTTGCGAGATTTAGTAACAACGCGGCGACGCTGGATGCCTGTACGTATTACGGGACGGGAGCTACTCAACTGTACGGCTTTGCGCGTGACTCAAAAGGAAATCTCTACATCGGTGGATCAACCGACAATACAATCCCGCTCATAAGCCCGGTGGATAATGTGCGTAGCACGACAACATCAACTACCGAAGCGTTTGTGGCGCAGTTCAGTAGTGACTTGAGTTCACTTGGCTTTAGCTCCTATCTGGGGGGTGCCGCCAGCGAGTATGCGTTTGGCCTGGTCGCCAATGCAGACAGTTGTATTTTTGTGACAGGCGAAGTCTCGTCGAGTGATTTCCCGACTGTCAATCCATACGATGGAGCGCTATCTGGGTCAAGCGATACCTATGTCACCAAGATCTGCTTCCCCTGTTGCACGGGCCGAACCGGAAATGTTGATTGTGACGGAGGCACGGACATCTCCGATTTGTCGTCCCTTATCGATTATCTCTATATTACTTTTGCACCGCTCTGCTGTACAGGTGAGGCAAACACTGATGGCCAGCCGGGAGTCGATATCGCCGATTTATCAGCACTGATCGACTATCTGTACATCTCGTTCACTTTGCCCGCCAACTGCCAATAGCAACAAGCGCGTTAGGGTTACGCAACACATTGGAACACAATAGGATAATGATCCTGTTGGGGTTAGTGCTTGTTGATTATTGCAAAGTTGACCCGCGCACCCTATAATCGACGTAATGATAGCGCTCTGCTGTTCAAGGAGGGCGGACGTCTCACTCAACTTCATAACTATCGGAGGTGGAGAAAGTGGATTTTCTCACGACACTTTGGTTGCCGATCGTGCTATCGGCTGTGTTTGTGTTTGTGGTAAGTTCGATCATTCATATGGCCCTGAAGTACCACAAGAACGACATGAGGAAACTTCCGGACGAGGCGGGAGTGATGGACGCTCTTCGTAAGTTTCAGATTCCGCCGGGAGATTACTTCATGCCGCTCGGATCGGGAACTAAGGATTGCAATTCTCCCGAATTCAAAGAGAAGCTCAAGCTTGGCCCGGTGGCGTTCATCACGGTCTTCCCCAATCGCGATCTCGGTATGGGCAAGAGTCTGGCGCTTTGGTTTGTGTATAGCGTAGTGGTGAGTATTTTTGCGGCGTACATTGGATTCCATGCGGTGCCGGTCGGCGGAAATTACCTGCAGGTGTTTCGCTTCGTCGGTTGTAGCGCTTTTATGGGATATTCATTTGCCCTTGCCCAGGGGGCAATCTGGTATGGGAGAAATTGTGGGGCGACCATGCGTTCGATGTTTGACGGCCTGATCTATGGGCTGGTTACGGCGGGCGTGTTCGGCTGGCTCTGGCCCCGTTAGCGGTGAACATGTGCGACACCGCAGAGTGTCAATGAATTGCTCCGGTCTGCCGATAAATTAGGGTAGACCGGAGTTTTTGTTTGTCACAGAAAGATATGAAAAAACCGCGCGATCAGTCCCGCAACAAGACGGGCGACTACTTTATTATCTACAATTTCTTCTCGCAGGAAGTAATCGGGCGAGCGGCCGACTTGTCTATGACGGGGATGCTGTTAATCGCCGATGAACCGCTCAAAGCCGAGGAATTGTACAAGCTTAAGTTAATACCGCCGCGCAAGAGTATGCAGGGACAGGCGGTGGTGTTCATCGCGCAAGTGCGTTGGTGCAAATTTAAAAGTCACACCAAGTGGTGGGAGATCGGACTTCAAATTTGCGAGATGGAACCGTCCGATACGACGCTCTTGGAGCGGATCATCGACTGGATGAAGGAAGATGAGGCGGCCCGGCAGAGCGAAGCCGGTCGCGACACCACGATCCCGAAAATTGAGTGGATCAAGAACCGCTGAGCGCTGAGTCGCCGAACAGATACGCTCTGGCGTCGGTGAGTCGTTGACCTGCAAATCCGCGATTTTCCGAGCATTCGATTATTTCAGCGATCAACCCGAGGGGACGAAGCCGCCAGGCCGATCTGATAATGCCGGGTGTCAACAGACCGACCGCGCCAAGCGAGGCGATGGTGGCCGCGCTGACCATTGCTTGTCGATTGGCCATCTGTCGTAGGTGTGAGTTTGCGAACAGTCGTGCGGCGACGGCGCGATAATACGCACCTGACCGGCGCTGGTAATACGACTTGGGAATCGGGGAGACGAAGGGTCGACAAAAATTGTCGGGTGAAGTTGTGATTGAGGGGTGTCCGGATGTGGGAATCCGTCGCATCAAGTCCGGATATTGGTTTTCCAGAATCTCAAATTGCAGGTCGCGATTGACTTTCAGGCGCGGCGCCAGTCGCATGGAGATTTCAACTACTTCATTGTCCAAATACGGAAAGACCGACTCAACTTTCAGCCCCATGAGCGCCATCGAAAACGGCGCCGTGCGCCGCCGAGCCCACAACGCGGAAAACCAGGCAGTGTTCCGGTTGTCATCTTGCGGGAGCCCGGCCAGGCAGGCGGCATGTCGCTCCACCACTGACCCTGCGCCGGATGGCCGCAGATATTCGTGCTCATTTGAACCGTAATTGAAGGTAATCAGATGCTGAGCAAGCTTGTGATTGTCGGCTCCGTCACCCAGCAGGTGTGCGACAAGCGAAGTGTCGTAAACATAAATGTCGCCGCCGAATCCGTCGAAATTGATTCCTTGATTCAGCGGGATTTCCTTGATCATAGGTAGCGCCCAGCGGTGTTGATCAGTCTCGCAGTCCAGAAAGCTGAATGTCGAGCCGGCGAGACTGGGTTCCAATGTCGGGTCGTAGAAGTCGGTACGATGATGCGGAATACCATACTCCTTGCAGAGGGCTCTGGATATGACAGAGTCACATTCCCAGAGACTCCCCTTGAGAGGCACAGCCGCGGTGAATACTTCAAATTGTGAACCGGTATCAACCAATTCCATGAAAATACGGCGAGAGTCGTTGCCCGAGCTGAGCGTACAAATGTTCCTGTGAGAGAGCGGAAGCAGGCGCCCCACCGCATTTCTAAGTGCTGTCTGGCTTTGCTCGATAAACTCGGGCACCGAAAGTGAATTATCGATGGTGAGCCGGTCAAACCACCAGTACCGACGGGATTTTTCTCCCCGGCTATCAATTGTAATAACGGTGCCTATTGGGACTCGTTCGATTTCGGTAAATTGGGTGCGATCGCCGGTAACAAAGCTGAGTACTACCAGATCTTCAAGCGAACCGCGATTGAGTGTGAGATTGGATTCGGTAAGGCTGATCGCCTTCATCTCTGACGCGAATTTCACACGCGTGCCGCGTCGCAGATAGAAGAGCGGTCGCATGCCAAGGCGATCGACACCGAGGTGTATCGCCTTGGTGTGATTGTCCCAGAGCGCAAAGGCGAAAGTACCATTGAGCTGGTCTAGCGAGTTCGGGCCGGCGGTGTGCAAAAGATAACTGATAATATCAGCGGCGGTAGTCGCAGTTGTCTTCCCCTGCGAGTCGCGCAAAATTCGATCGCGCCACCAATCCAAATCAGTGATATATCCGGCGCAGATGCAGGTCTGATTTGGGATTAGTTGTGTTGACGTCGAGCTGAAATTTGGCCCGGCGCCGAAATCAATCCGCGCGAGGGCCGCGGAGTCAAACGAATTGGTCTCAGACCGATAGTCGCGAGAGTGACGCATGGTTTGCACCATAGACGCAAGTGAGTCGGAAAGCGAGGGGCCGCTGTCGGAGAAATCAACTACACCGCACAAACGTGACATAAGTATGGTTCCGAAAAATGTTTCACGTTTTGTCGGTTCGGACTATTTCGCGCGATTTGGAGAGAGCTTTTTGAGCGGGCACTGTGCCTTGTTCGGTTCGTTGTCGTCCTGCAAAGCGTACTGCTTCCATTCGAGGGTGGCGCCGTCGCCGTACGAACCCAGAGCCGGCGATGGCCCGATGGCGTCGTAACGGCCAATGCGGGCGCGGATCATTCGTCGCACCTGATTCCCCTTGGGGTTGTTTCCGGCAACTTCGTCAAAGCCTGCGCGCGGTTGCAGGATAAATGCAAATGAATCTCCGACATTGCGGCTCCTGCGATTGACATGCGCCGGACAACTCATGTTGACAAACAGCGGAACGCCGTCAAAGCAAAATGCCCAGGCAGGGTCTTCGACATCCTTCGGAATCTCTGCTGGCCACGGTTTTGGATCGTGCTGATGCAAATAGTCGAGGATACGCCATCCTTGGGTGTGGTACTCTTCCAGCGACGCGGCCGGATGGAGCGGCTTAAACACCACGAACATGATGGTGGCAAGTGCCTCCCACCCCGAGGAGCGTCCTACGATGCTAAGGTATTCAACGAGATTGGTTGCCAAATTGTCCAGCGTGGCGGGTGAGTCGGGTGTGTCGCAGAAAAGAAACCGCTGGCCGCCCGAGTCGAATGCCTTGGCGGCAAAGTAACAGGGGAAGTCGGGCCGGCTTGCGATGCTCTTGATTTGAGTAAACGCCAAAAGCGGCCAGAGATCGGGGTGGTTCGGAGGAAGAGTCTGCTCGGCGAGGGCGTTCAGCTCCTGCGTAGTC
>JBGAWZ010000112.1:0-5861 GCA_044227335.1 Candidatus Zixiibacteriota bacterium
CCTCAATCCGACACAGAGGCGTCGGTATCAGCCAAGTCGCGCGCAAGATTGCCGGGCTCGCGCGGTCTTCCTGTCGGGTCAATGTCCCGCCCGCTACCGCCGTCGCGATTTGGGGCGAGTTTCTCCCATAGTGATCCCTCCCTGGTTAGCAGGTTTACGCCCACGACAGGCAGTAAGAGATTCGCAAGATGGGGGGAAGCTCGCGCATACATGACACCGCAAAGTCGCGTTGTTCAGGTGAGGATGAATCTTGTCTTCAGATAAGTGAAATGCAGTTTGGCTGACTTTAGCATACGCAATCTACTTTGTGATGTCAAGCGAAAAGTTAGCGCGCGAGCCTGTCCACTGATATCATAAGACTATTTTTCTTTTCGATATCCGTAAGCGATTCGTTTGGGTGATCCGTTCATCGGGCCTTCGATCCAGGCAAAAAGTGAATCGGCGCCAATCGGCTGGTAGCAGACTTTCGTGGGGAAATCGTGGGCGGGATTTTCAAAAAGAAATCCAGAACTGTCGGCCAGAGTTAGCTTGAACAGCACTTTCGACTTATTGTGTGCGACGTCGGCGACATAAAATAGTCCGCTGTCGGTTTGTACGATCTGTGTCCGTTCGGTGATCATGGTGTCGCCGGCGGTTATTTTGAAGGCGATACCGTCGAGTGTGACAGAATCTTTGGCGGTCCAACGTTCACCAATCACACCCTGCTTGCCTGCGCCAGTCCACTCACCCAGGAGCCAATTCAGAGACTTTAGGCTGGGGCCGGGCGTTTCGGCGATTGTTGCGGCGCCGAGCGACAAAATGACCGCTGTGAGGATGACTGCAACAGTTTTCTTCGTATTCATATTCTCCCTTGAGGTGGCCTGCTCGGCTGATCCTGTTTGGTAAAGGTACGTTTCATACCATCGACGTCAGAAGTTGAGACCTGCTGAAAAATACCAGCGCTCGCCGCCGTGATTTGTGTGGCCGTAGGCCAGCTCAAAGGGGCCGATCGGAGTGTCAAGGGAAAGCGCGCCGCCGAATCCCTGCCGGAGATTCTTGAGCTTGAGGTGGTCGAACCGGACTGCGATATCGCCGGCGTCCCATCGGCCGGTGGCGTAGAAACCAAGAGGCAATCTGGCGCGAATTTCCTGATTCACGAATGTATATTTGTCGCCAAAGAGAGACTCACCACGGTAGCCGTTGAGCGATGTCGCACCGCCGAGATAGAATTTTTCCGACAACGGAAGTACATCAGCCGACAGACCGACTGAGAGTTTGAAGTGATACGTGAAATTCCCTGCAATGGTATAGTATGATTCGAGCGTTGAGTTGAAACGTGTAAAATTTCGGTCGCTGGCCAGGAACTTGGGCGAAAGGCGAAGTTGAAACAGGTACCGCTTGCCGGAAGTTGGAAAGGCCACCCTGTCGAAAGTCTCGACATGCGACTCGAAGTTGAGAGTTGAAAGTGTAAATTCTTCTTTGGGCAGGGACTTATCCCGGTGGTGCACGCGCTCCAGCGCGATTCCGCCGGTAATTGTACCGAGCCGACCGATCTGCTGTCCGGCGTTGAGCGTGGCGCCCCAACGTGACTCGGTGCGAATGCCCATCGGATTGCCCAATGTGTCATAGGTAGTCCGGTCGATCTCCGACCAGCCGGTGCGCACTTGTCCGGTGAGATAGGTCGACAGGATTCGATTGGCGCGGACTTCTCCGTACAGGGCGCGGCGATCAAGTCCGTACCGGGCATGAGCCAAGTATTCCACTCCGGAGCCGAACAAATTGTCGTTTAGGATTTCAAGAAATTCTTCCGATTGATAGTGATCGTCCCAGTGCCAACCCAGCCGCGCCTGCAAGGACTGTCGCTCCTGAACGCCGATTATGATCTGGGCGCCGCTGTCAGCGGGTACAACATGCAGGGTGACGCGGTCAAAAAGATCGGTGCCGTAAATCTCCCGTTGTCCTTTGAGCGCTTTGCTAAGTGAAAATGGTTCACCTTTGTGCAGGGGAAAGTACGAGCGGACAACCCAGTCGCGGGTCTTGCCATCTTTGATGACGTCGATTCGCCGGACGATTCCCTCATTGATGACAACGGTCGCTACTGCGGTTGAGTCAATCGTGATATCGCGAACGGTGGCCAGGTCGTATCCAGCTCTGCGATACCGCGCCAAGAGTTGGTCGAGTCGCTGGCGCAGGGTGGTCGTACCCGCTGGATCATTCGGTGGATACAACCAGTGGATCACGGAGTCGGCGCTGAACACTGAGACGCCGTGGACGACCAGTTTTCGCAGTGGAGGGTTTTGCTTCGCGGATGAGTCACGGGACGCGGTGCGAGAATCGGTGGAGTGTCGGGCCCCAGAGAGAATCGAATCGGCGATATGCATCGCGGATTGATAGCCAAGTGCCATGATGCTGTCGCGCAAATCAAAGTCAACTGAGGAAATGCCGTCGAGTAGCGGACAGACGATAAATGCGGCCGAGGCCAACTGGTCGGACAGTGCGCGAGCGGCCATGATAGAAGTGACCTGATTGGCAATGTCGACCGGTGACAGGAGCTTTTCTTTTGGTAATAGCGGAGAAGTGGAATTGATTGCGACGACGGGCAGTTTCCCGGCAGTCATTTCCCTTGCCAATGACACGGGAACGGGAATGAGCATGCCGCCGTCCATTAACAGACGCTCGCCGTTTTCTACTCCAGTGAACGCAAGTGGAAAGGCCATCGTCGCCCGCATCGCGTCGGCCAGCGACCCTGAATCGATGACTATTGCGCGGCCGGAAATGATATCGGTACAAACAGTCCTGAACGGAATCGCAAGGTTGGCGAAGTTTCCGTCGGCCCGGTAGTTGGCGGCAAGTGTCAATTCGGTAAGGAAGGAGGTGAGTTCCTGACCGCCGGTGAGAGCGTGGGGAAGTTGCGGTTGCAGGCCATTGAAGCGGAGGGAAACCAAATGTCGTTCTCGTTCGCGTCGCTGGGTGAAGAGCATCGATGCTCGCGGGGGATCGTTGGCGAAGAGCGCCCGGAAATCGATCTTCTTGACGATCTCTTTGATTTGATCGGCCGAATATCCGCAGGCGTACAGTCCGCCGATGATTCCTCCGATCGATGTTCCAGCGATCGCTTTGACTTTGATTCCCCGCTCTTCAAATGCCTTGAGTACGCCGACACCGGCAAGCCCTCGGGCGCCACCGCCGGAGAGAGCCAGCGCTATCTCAGCAGTAGACTGGTTAGGCAGAGATGGCTGAGCCGGACCCGTTTGTCCCTGCACCACAGGGAAGAGAGTGCAGATACAGAGGGCGAATGTAAGACAAATAGTTTTCACTTGCTCGTTGCGTGGCCTTGGCGGTTCCTTATCGTCAGCGATGACCAAGATATAGCGCGATTATGCCACTGACCAATACAGAACTGAAAAACCTGAAATCCTTTCGTTTGCCGGATAAGCGCAATCGCGTCGGATTTCTGGCCGAGGGAGTCAGGGTCCTTGAGGAGTCAGTACGGCATCGGTATGTCGCCAGGACAGTTCTGGTATGCGAAGTCCGGCTGAGTGACCGTGGCAAAACTCTGGCCGGACGTCTTGAAAAGCTGGGTGCCCCAGTGCAGGCAATACCATCGCGCCAGATGGACACTCTCTCTGATGCTGAGACCTCGCAGGGGATTGTTGGTGTCTTTGAGTGTCGGCGGGCCGAAATTGGGGAACTGTCAGCGGCCATTGCTCGTAAAGTGCTGGTGTGCGACGATATTTCCGATCCGGGAAACCTCGGAACATTGTTTCGATCGGCGTTGGCGTTTGGATTTGGTTCAGTCGTCGTGCTGGGCGAATCGGCCGACCCGTTTGCGCCCAAGACTGTGAGGGCGTCGGCGGGCACAATATTCGGCCTGTGCATAATACAGACCCAGCCGGAAGAATTGCTAAGTTGGCTGGCAAAATCGCAGTCCGGGCTGATCGTTGCCGATGCAAAGGGTGAGTCCCTTGCCGAAATACGTCGAATGCACCGGCCGCAACAGAATATCTGCCTCGCGATTGGTTCCGAAGCGCGTGGCGTCTCGGCCGTGCTGCGAAAATCGGCGAGCGCGGTGGTAGGGATCGAGCATGACCCGGCGGTGGAGTCACTCAATGCGGCAGTGGCCGGGTCAATTCTAATGAAGGGAATATACGATTTATGGCAGGGACATCGAAAATAGCGAAACGCCTTGTAGTCGGCCTCATTTCTACGTGGTGCTGTCTTGGGTCCTGGATTCTTGCGCAAGATTTGGTTCAGGACGAAAGCGGGATTTGGACGACCGGCGAGCAGAAGGCCAGTTTGATCATGCCAAAGTCGCAGTACCTCATCATCAGGTCGGCGGCTTCGGTGTCGGGCAGTATTACTATCGAGACTGGCTATGTGAAGGAAGTTCAGCTCAATTACACGAAGAAGGCGAAATCAGCTTCTAAGTCTACGGTTGATGACTACCTCGATGTCCTTTCGGTCTCGCTTGACGCGTTTGGAGGAAAGGGACGGCTGGAGTTTCGTGCGCCTAACCCGGCCCCGTGGTCAGGAAGCAACGATGCGGGCATCGTGACCGCCAGATTGCTTGTACCGAAAGGTACCTTTGTAGAGATTGAAGCGGCATACTTTGATGTCAAGGCCTCTGGGCCGCTTTCGGGTCTAGTGGTATCATCGTCGTTTGGTCAGATCGACGCCGACCGAATTGACAGCGTGCTGGATGTGTCAACTTCAAATCAAAAAGTAACGCTCGATTTAATTTCCGGAGATATTTCGGCGTCGACCTCGAATGCTTCGCTTACCGCATCGCGAGTTGTGCCGGGCCGCCTGTCCGCCCGATTCAAGAATGAAAACGGCGACATCAAACTTGATTCAGTCGCGGGTTCGGTCAACGTGCGAAATAGCTACGGAAAGATCTCGGTGGATCGCTTGATGGTCACGGGGGAGGGGAGCAGTATCAAGGGGTCTTCAGGGCCGATCACGGTGGAACTTCTGGAAATTCGAGAGGGTTCGCTGACGATCACCAATCGACTTGAGGATATTGAACTGCGGGTCCCGATCGATTTATCGGCGTTTTTTGCCTTGGCGGTCGAAGAAGACGGTAAGATTGATGCCTCCGGATTCGGATTCAAGACTGATCTAGTGCAACGCGACCGACTCAATTTGATCAGCGGAGGCGGTAAGTCAAACATCTCTTGTGCGATCAAGGGGAAGGGGAATATCTACGTGCGTGGAGGTTCGACCGAATGAAGCGAATTTTTCGGGTATTCATTTTTGGCGTCTCATTGATTTCAGTTTCCCGCGCCGAGCGCCTCCCGACTCCGTCAGGAGTTTTTTATTATCAACCTGCGGCGTCGGTGCTGGGAGGCGAAGCGCTGTGGAACAATCCCGCCGGTCTGGCCGGATACCCCGCCGACGGCGTTCAGGTTATGGGGGATTACCGCGACGCTCATTGGTTTAAGAGCAAAGGTATTGTGGTGTATGGAAAGCGGATGGCCTTTGCGTACAGGTCACTGTCTCAGCCGTTCGATTCTACCACCAAAGAATACATACTGGGAACAGGGGCGCCGGTGGGGACCGATGTGAATATCGGAGTGTCGTATCGATGGATTTCAAAAGGGCCGGCGATATTCGACGGCCAGAAGCAATGGTCAATCGGTTTGTCAAAGCGCGGCAACGGTCCGTACGCGCTCGGTGCTGTGATTGGAAATCTCAATAGGTATAAAGTTGACGGAGTTAAGACCGAAACGGAATTGCGGTACTCAGTCGGTTTCCGACCCCCCGGGGAGAAGCTGACATTGTCTGCTGATGCCATACTGTCGACCAAGACCAGATTCAAGAATGCGGACTTCGTCTACCACGGCGAAATCACACCAATTGCGGGTCTGTATCTCAACGGATCT